>JBGPQZ010000032.1:0-16004 GCA_041489335.1 Methylomirabilia bacterium | reverse complement strand
TCGGCCATCTGCTGCGCGGTGCGCTACGAGGGCTGGGCGCCGGATGATAACGCCGCCCGCCGGCTGATCGAGCGGAGGGAGGTCCGGATCGGCCCCTGCCACCATCAGATGGCGGTAGGGCCCATGACCGGCATCATCACGCCCTCCATGCCCGTCTTCGTGGTGGAAAACCGCGCCCACGGCAATCGGGCCCACGTCACGATCAACGAAGGGCTGGGCAAGGTGCTGCGGTTCGGGGCCAACGACGAGAGCGTGGTCGAGCGGCTCCGCTGGCTGGCGCGGGAGGCCGGCCCGATCCTGGGCGCCGTCCTGCGGGCAAGCGGGGGGATCGACCTTCGCGCGCTGATGGCTCAGGCCGTCCGGATGGGGGACGATATGCATCAGCGGAACGTGGCCGCCTCCTCGCTCCTGGCGCGGCGGCTGATGAGCGCCCTCGTGCGCGTGAGCGCGGAGGCCCAGGCGATCGCCCGGGTGACCGACTTCATGGCGGCCAACGACCAGTTCTTCCTGAACGTGGCCATGGCGGCGGGCAAAGCCATGACCGATCCGTGCCTCGGTGTGGCCGACTCGACGCTGGTCGTCACGATGGCGCGGAACGGGACGGATTTCGGGATCCGGGTGGCCGGGCTCGGCGATCGCTGGTTCACCGCGCCGGTGGAGATGCCCAAGGGCCTCTACTTCCCCGGATTCGGTCCCGAGGACGCCAACCCCGACATGGGCGATTCCGCCATCGTGGAGACGATCGGGCTGGGCGCCTTCGCCATGGCCGCCTCCCCGTCTGTCGTCCGATTCGTGGGCGCGGGCGGCTTTCAGGAGGCGATCGCCGCCACGGAGGAGATGGCGGAGATTTGCCTGGGGGAGCATCCGCACTTCAAGGTTCCCACCATGGACGAGCGGGGCACGCCGGTCGGGATCGACATCCGCAAGGTGGTGGAGACGGGGATCACGCCGCTGATCAACACCGGCATCGCCGGAAAGACGCCGGGCACCGGACAGATCGGCGCGGGCGTGGCCCGGGCACCCCTGGCGTGTTTCGAGCAAGCGCTGGAGGCGTTCGTTGCGCGCTAAGCGCTGCGGCAGAGAGCTTACCGCATTGACCGAGCCACGAGACGCTCTGAGGCGCTGGGCCCGCGGCTCGGCCGGCTTCGGTCGCCGCGGCCATCGCCGATGCGAACCCGGTGAGAATCCCTCGCCCACGGCGCGACGCGCCCCACAGGTGCGGCGGCACCGGAGCAAGGCCGAGCGGTTCTCGACGAGGCCCCAGGCGCCGGAGAGCGGCTCGCGGCGAAGGTCGGCAGGTGCTGAATACACAGGACTAGGGGTGCTGGCATGATGACGCGCGATCCGCGGCTGGTTGTGGTCGCCATCGGCGGCAACGCCCTGCAGGGGCCGGGGGACAGCACGGGGGCGGCCGACTGGTTCGGCGCCCTGGCGCGGAGTCTGCCGCCGCTGGTTGAGCTGGTGGCCCAGGGCTATCACCTGGTCCTGACCCACGGGAACGGGCCGCAGGTGGGCGACGAGCTGCGCCGGATGGAGTTGGCGCGGCGCGTCATCCCGCCGCTTTCCCTCGACATCTGCGGGGCCGAGACCCAGGGAAGCCTGGGCTATGTCATCGAGCAGGCCTTCGGAAACCTGCTGCGGGCGCGAGGACTCTCGACCCCGGTGGCGGCCATCGTGACGCAGGTCGTCGTGGACCAAGACGACCCGGCCTTCCGGAACCCCACCAAGCCCATCGGCCCGTTCTACGGGAAGATCACGGCGCGCCGGCACACACGCAACCAGGGTTGGCACGTGATCGAGGACGCTGGGCGCGGCTGGCGCCGGGTGGTCCCCTCGCCCCGGCCGATCCGGGTGGTTGAGGCCTCACTGCTCCGCTGTTTCGTGGACGCGGGCGGGATCCCCATCACGGTCGGGGGCGGCGGGATTCCCGTGGTGGAGGGGCGGCCGGCCTTCGCGGCGTGGAGGCCGTCATCGAGAAGGACCGGGCCACGACGCTCGTCGCCACCACGCTGGGCGCCGACCAGGTGATCTTTGCGACAGGCGTGGATCGGGTGGCGCTGGACTTCGGCCAGCCCACACAGCGCTTCCTTGACCGGCTGACCGTGAGCGAGGCGCGGATGCAATGTGCCTCCGGCGCCTTCCCGCCGGGGAGCATGGGTCCGAAAGTCGAGGCCGCAATCCAGTTCGTCGAGGAGGGCGGCCGGGTGGCCACCATCACCTCCCTGTCCAGGGTGGGGGAGGCGGTGGTGGGGCGAGCCGGGACGCGAGTCGTGTCCGGCGGGCGAGACGCGGCGAGGATGCCATGAGCGACGTCTTCGATCTGATCCTTCAGGGCTGTCATCTTCCGGATGGGACAGTGACCGACCTGGGATGCCGGGACGGGCGGATCGCGGAGATCGGGGCGATTTCAGACCACCCCGCGACGCGCGTGGTCGCGTGCGGCGGAGGCGTCGTCACACCGGGACTGGTCGAATCGCACATCCATCTGGACAAGGCCCTCCTCTCCGAGCGGGCGCCAAGCGTCGAGGGGACGTTGGCCGAGGCCATCCGGGTGACGGGCGAGGCCAAGCGCCGGTTTACCGTGGAGGACATCCGAGCGCGGGCGCGGGCTGTCCTCGACATGGCGGTGCGGCATGGCACCACGGCGATGCGGAGCCATGTGGAGGTGGACCCGATCGTCGGCCTGAAGGGGCTGGAGGCCCTCCTTCCACTCAAGGTGGAGTATGCGCCGGCCCTGGACCTCCAGCTCTGCGCCTTTGCCCAGGAGGGGATCCTGCAGGCGCCGGGCACCGAGGCGCTCCTGGAGGATGCCTTGCGGCGGGGAGCGGATCTGGTGGGGGGCTGCCCCTATAACGACAGCGACGCCCACGCCCAGATCGACATCATCTTCCGGCTGGCCAAGGCGTTCGACGTGGACGCCGACTTCCACACCGACTTCTTCGACGAGCCGGAGCACCTGCACGTGCGCTACATCGCCGAGCAAACCGTCCGCCACGGGTGGCAGGGGCGGGTGGCCGTCGGCCACGTGACGGAGCTGGCCGCGCTCACGCCGGAGGAGCTGGATCCCATCATTGCCGACCTCCGCGAGGCGGGGATCGGCGTGATCATGCTGCCTGCCACCGACCTCTACCTGATGGGGCGGCGCGACGTGCGGAACATCCGGCGCGGCCTGGCGCCGGCCAAGCGACTCCTGGCCGCAGGCGTGCCCGTGGCGGCTTCGTCCAACAACGTGCGGAATGCCTTCACGCCCGTGGGGAACGCACACCTGCCGCTCATAGGGTATCTGCTCGCCGTGGCGGCCCACATGGGAACGGCCAAGGAGATCGGGCAGGCGCTGGCCATGTTGACGGAGTATCCGGCCAAGATCCTCCGCCTGCCCGACTACGGCCTCACGGTGGGGGGACAGGCCGACCTCGTCCTGTGGGAGACGGAGCGGCCCGAGGAGATTCTCACGGCGCAGGCGCCGCCCCGTCTCGTCCTCAAGCGCGGCCGCGTCACCGTCCTGCACGAGCGGATCGTCCGCGAGCCCTGGCGGGCGTCGGCTTCGGAGACCGACGGTCCGCCAGGCGTGTGATTCCCTCGCCCATGGCCCGGCCCTTGGGAGGCGCCTTCCCGTAATCGGGGACGTGGCATCCTGAGTCGCCTAGCTCCGCGTAACACCTCGGTCTCTTCCTGCGAGAAGTCAGAAGAACAAAACAGAGGGTGGGGTCCCAAGATACCTTCGGGAACCCGGTGTGTCATTTGACGTCGTGCGGCGTGACCCGGGCGAACTGATCGCCGGTGCGGCGGAGCTCGTACTGTTCTTCGCGCGCGGGGTCCTCGACGGCCACCCTGGCTCCGTCCGGCCAGATCAGGAGCAATTGCTGTCCGTTGCGCACGTCACCCTTCGCGAGGAGGGTGACCTCCTTCTGGGGGGTGACGGACAACCCTTCGGGGAAGGTGCTCGAGGCAGCAAGCAGGACGAGGGCACGGGTGTCATTCGCATCCGCGGCCTGTTCGACGCCGAGGACGATCTTGCCGCTCTCGGGATCCCGGAAAGCTCTCGCGCGGAAGATGAGCGGTGGCCCTTGGGTGAATGTCGCCCGCAGGCGGGACGTCAGCGGGATCCGGATGCCCTTTCCGGGCGTGGCGGGATCCCCGACGGACACGTGAGGAAGGGGGGCCGTCTGCGCACGGATGGCGTCTGTGATGCGCAGGGCGGGGAGCTGTGCCGGGGCGAATTCGACCTCGTAGGCTTGCATCGGCGTTCTCCGTTTCTCGCGACCTTTCGGGTGCGGGGGCGCACGTGGGAAGGACCGCCGAGGGTGTGGCGTCAGGGCAGAGGCCGCTACGAGGGCGTGAGCGGTCAGAGGACGCGTGTTCGCATCAGGATGCGCGGACGCGGCACCGGGAGGATCTCGCGTGATGGAACGTCTTGCCAGTGTGAAGCACGGAGCGAGACTTGGCAAGAACGAAAGTGCGGGACAGCAGAAACGGAGGCAATCAGAGGCCGTACTTCTTCATCTTGTAGCGGAGGACGCGCTCGCTGATGCCGAGCTCGGCGGCGGCCTGGGTCTGGACGGCGTGGCAGCGCTCCAGCGCGGCGCGGATGGCCTGACGCTCGATGCCGGCCAGGACCTCGGGCAAGTTGCGCGGCTCGGCCTCGGCTCCGGCGCGCTCGCCGGGCCGCAGCGTGGCGGGGAGATCCGGCAGATCGATCACGCGGCCGCGGCAGAGCAGCACGGCGCGCTCGACGATGTTCTCCAGTTCGCGCACATTGCCCGGGTAGTCGTACTTCATGAGGGCGTCGCGTGCCGCCGCCGTGAGGCCGGTCACGTCGCGCCGGTTCTTCTCGGCGAACTTCTTGAGGAAGTGATCCAGGAGCGGGGGAATGTCCTCGCGCCGCTCCCGGAGGGGCGGGATCTGGATGGTGACGACGTTCAGCCGATAGTAGAGGTCCTCGCGGAACGTCCCCTCGCGCAGGGCGCGCTCCAGGTCCCGATGGGTGGCGGCGAGCACGCGCACGTCCACGGTGAGGGTCTTGGTCCCGCCCACCCGCTCGAACTGCCGCTCCTGCAGGATGCGGAGCAGCTTCACCTGAAGGGCGGGGGACAGGTCGCCGATCTCGTCCAGGAAGATGGACCCCCCCTGGGCCAGCTCGAAGCGGCCCTTGCGCTGGGCCACGGCACCGGTGAAGGCGCCCCGCTCGTGCCCGAACAGCTCGCTCTCGAGGAGGTGCTCGGGCAACGCGGCGCAGTTCAGGCTGACCAGGGAACCGCCGGCGCGCGCCGAGTGGTAGTGGATGGCGCGGGCGATCAGCTCCTTCCCGGTCCCGCTCTCGCCGCGGATGAGAACGGTGGCGTCCGAGGGGGCCACACGCCGGACCAGCCCCAGCACCTCCTGCATCCTTCCGCTCTCGCCAATGATCCCCTCCAGCCGATGCCGCTCCACGAGCTGCTGCCGCAGGTCCCGCACGTCGCTCTTCAGGCGGGCCTGCTCGGTCACCCGCGCGATGCGGAGTGTGAGCTCCTCCAGGTCGAGCGGCTTGGTGAGGTAGTCGGCCGCCCCGTCCCGCATGGCCTGGACCGCCGTCTCCACCGTGCCGTAAGCGGTCATCAGGATGAGCGGGACCTCCGGGTTGACGGCCCTGATCTCGCGCAAGAGCTCGGGCCCCGACATGCCGGGCATCCGGCAATCCGAGAGGACCAGGTCCACCTGGAGCTCGCGAACCTGCTGCAGGGCCTCCGCCCCGCCGCCGGCCAGCAGGACCTCGTGGCCCTGCTTCTGGAGGAAGCCCCCGATCAGCTCTCGCTGGGAGGCCTCGTCATCCACGATCACGATCCGCAGTGGCTCCATGCACACTTCCCTCATGCAACACGGCGGGGTTGAACCGCAGAGCACGCAGAGGCGGGCTCTGCGATGAGATCTTCGGGCTCATGCCGAGGATCCGGCGACCGGCAGGGTGATCACGAAGGTCGCCCCACCGCCGGCCCCGTTTTCAGCCCGGATGCCGCCCCGGTGCTCCTCCAGGATCTTGTGGGTCAGGGGGAGGCCCAGCCCCGTCCCGTCCGGCTTGGTCGTGAAGTACGGCTCGAAGAGCCGGTCCAGGTGCTCCGCGGGGATCCCGGGCCCGCTGTCCGTTACGATTACCTCCACGACCTGTCCCGCTGCGGGGCCGTGCGGGCGGGAAGCAAGGCGACTGGGCGACTGGGCAATGGGGAAATCCGGATTGCCGCGTTTCCCGATTGTCGCATCGGCCAATCGGGCCCGGACGGTCAGCGTCCCCCCCTGGGGCATGGCCTGGATGGCGTTGAGGAGCACGTTCATGAAGGCGTGGGCGAGCTGCGAGCGGTCCATGCGGACCCGCAGCCCTTCGACCTGGAGATCCAGCACGGTGCGGATCCCGTGGGCCGTGGCCTGGGGCGCGAGGAGCGTCACCAACTCGGAGAGGAGCGCCTGGAACGGCTCCTCGACGAGGGTCAGCTTGAGCGGGCGGGCCAGGGTGAGGAAGCGCTGGACGATGGTGTTGAGACGCCCGACCTCGGCCTCGATGATGCGCGCGAGGCGGGCATGCTCCTCCCGCTGCTTCCCGTCTTGGGGCGCGAACTCCAGGCGGAGCCGCTGCAGGCCGATGGAGATGGCGTTGAGCGGGTTGCGGATCTCGTGGGCGACGCCCGCCGCCAGGTTGCCCAGGGCGGACAGCCGCTTCTCGCGGACGATTACTTCTTCGAGCGCGCGCCGCTCGCGCAGGTGCCGGGCCTGCACCGTGAAGATCGCCACGGTGCCCAGGATGCCGACGACCAGCAATCCCAGGCTGTACCACAGGATGCCCTGCTGCGCCTGGCGGGCCACGTCCGCCAGCCCCTCGGTGGTCAGGGCCAGGCGGATGAGGCCGACCCGCTTCGCCTCCAGGGTGAACGGCTTCACCACCTCGTAGATCTCGCGCCCGGCTCCCGGCACCTGTCGCCGTCCCTTCGTGGTGCCGAACCGGGAGACCTCGCGCAGGAACGGATCGGTCTCCTGCCGCCCGATGGTCGTCGCGTCGCTGCTGGCCAGTACGGTCAGGTCGCGATCTAGCAGCGTCACCTCGGCCACGGCCGTCTGCCGCCCCAGATCCTCGATGAGCCGCTGCAGCCCGATCTCGCGTCGGAAATTCAAGAGGTATTCGGCGTCGGCGTGGACCACGATGACGCCGGGGAAGCTCTGGGCCGGGACGGCGACGCCGAAGGCGCTCCCCTCCCAGAAGCGGCGGATCGTGGCGTGCTTGGGGAGGGAGGGGAACAACTGGGTCGGGTCACCGCGCAGGCCGCCCCAGCGGTGGCCCCACATGAAGGGCATGCCGGGTCGGCCAGGGGTCTCCGGCCCCGGCCCCGGCCACCCCTCGGGTGAGCGCATCATGCCCCGCATCATGGGCGGGGGCAGTCGGTCTCCCGGCACGTCTCCGGGGGACTCCGCGGATTCGCCGGCGGCACCCGCTCGGCGCCGCCCCGGACCGCCGAGGCCGCGTCCCCCACCCCACGGCCCCGGACTCATCGCCTCCACGGACGGCAGCGTGATGGGCTGACCGGCACGATCCAGCAGCTCGACCTTGGCCAGCTTGTTCTCCTGGACCACGCGGGCGATCAACTCCTGGGCCTGCGGGGTCCGCGCCACGATGAAGTCCACGAACCTCGCATTGTCCAGGAGGCGCTGGGCCACCACCTCTTCCAGGAGGGACTGGCTGGCGATGGCGTTCTTGCTGCTCGCCTCCAGGATGCCGATGAGGGCCACGGCCCGGTCCTCGAGCTCGCGCCCGAGGCCCTGCTGCAGCCGCCGGGACTCGATGAGGGTGTAGCCGCCCAGGAGGAAGATCAGGAGCAGGACGGTCGCCAGGAGGGCCGGCCAGGTGAGAGCCGATCGCGCCGGGCGGGACGGGGCAACGGACATGGGACCTCCGTGAAGACTAAAGAGCCTAGAGCCTAGCACAAGAGGGGTCGAGTCACCAGCAGCCGGGCAGGGGGGGCAGGGGGCGATCGCGAATGGCGGATTTCGGATTGCGCGATTTCGAATTGGGAAGAAGCGGCGGAGAAGCACGGGAGCACGAGGCACGCGTGAATGCGACACGGGATCAGGCGTGCCTGACCCCGTGTCGCGATCGTGACGGCGCCTAGCCTAGAACGCCTTGCCGGCACCGAAGGTGCGGACGTAGCCGAACGGGTTGATGTGCAGGTACTGGATCTCGTCCTTCGGGCCCTTCACCTCGACCTGGTACATGGCCCCGCGCGGCCGATCGAACTTCACCAGCTTCTCCACCTGGTAGCCCGGGAGATTCTTGGCGACGTACTCCGTGGCGATCTGCTTGGCCTTGGCCTCGTCAATCGCCGCCGGCTGCGCCGGGGCACCCCCCTGGTTCCAGCACGGCCGCCCGCCGGGACCGAACCCCGCGCCCGGGCCGCCCGGCCCCCCGCCCTGCGGACCGTAGCCCATCATGGGCCCACCCCAGCGGGCCATGGCTATTCCACTCACCCCGAGCACCAGCACTGCGACCAGCGCAACCCCTAGAAGCTTCTTCATCGTCGTGATCTCCTCTTCCTCTTCGTGTGAGATGGCTTTGGGAAACCGTTCGTTGCCCTCTACAAGGAGCAACAGCCGTGCCAGAGCCAGTCGGGCCAGTTGCTGGAGGGGGTCCGCGCGCACAACATCTGGAGTTCGTTGAGTGTGCTGTTCTTGGCCTCTTCCGACTGCGCTGGTGTGTGACTCGGATGATGGCCCTCCGCTCGACAAGATCCCCGAATCGCTCGACGATTCTGTCGAAGCCACGGGCCGGCGTCTCCGCAGGCTCCAGCCTCAAGCCGATGGGCGCGCTGCCGCGGTGCCGAGAGCGCCGAGAGCGCACTTGGCACCCGGGAGTCAATGAGGTACCTTACAACCCTGGTGCCGGGTCGGCCTACCCAAGAGCGGCTCGACATCCTGCCCCGCCGATCGAGAACACTGCGGAAAGAACCCGGGGAGGGAGCCGCGCGGTTTGCTCGTCCGCGACGATCCGGCCGTTGGTTAACTCGCTGCGCTTGGCTCTGCCTTGACGGGCGCCCCACCCTGTGTGCTAGGCTATGCGATGATGGCCTCGACACCGACCGTGGTGATTGCCGGCGCCACCGGCTTCGTGGGCCGGGCGCTCAGCGAACGGCTCGGCGACCGCTATCGGATCGTCGGCCTGACCCGCGCCGCGGTGGACCCGCCCCCCTACCCCGGCGTCGAGTGGCGGCGCTGCGACCTCTTCTCCCTCCTCGAATGCGAAGAGGCCCTGGCAGGTGCGGAGTACGCCGTCTACCTGGTCCACTCCATGCTCCCCTCCGCCCGGCTCACCCAGGGCGCCTTCCAGGACATGGACCTCATCATCGCCGACAACTTCGCTCGCGCCGCCGCGCGGGCCGGCGTCAAGCAGATCGTCTACCTCGGCGGCCTGGCTCCCGAGGGCCCGGCCCTCTCCTCGCACCTGCGGAGCCGGCTGGAGGTCGAGGAGACGCTCGGCGCGCACGGCGTCCCCGTCACCGCACTCCGGGCGGGCATCATCGTGGGGGCGGGCGGCTCGTCCTTCGAGATGCTGGTGCGGCTGGTGCGGTGCCTCCCCGTGGTCCCCTGCCCCCAGTGGGCGCACAGCCCGAGCCAGCCGATCGCCCTGGCCGACGCTCTGGACCTGCTCAGCTACTGTCTCGCGCATCCGTCCCTGGAGACGCGTCACTTCGAGATCGGCTGCCCCGAGGTCCTGACCTACCGCCAGATGCTCGAGCGCATGGCCGCCATCCTGGGTCTCCGGCGGCGATTCGTCGACGTGCCCCTGTCGGGGACGCTCTGGTGCCGGCGCTGGCTCACGCTGGTCACGGGGGCTCCGCGGGAACTGGTCGGGCCCCTCCTCGAAAGCATGCAGCACCCGATGATCGCCCGCGACCGGCGCCTGCAGGAGTTGGCGGGGCTGCCGGGCCTCCCCTTCGATGCGGCGGTCCGGGCGGCCCTGGCAGAGGGTGCGCCGTGCGCGGCCCCGCAGGGTGGACGCCGCCGAATCCCCGGCAAGAGCTGGAGGCGATCCGACGTGCGCTCGGTGCAGCGCATCCCCCTCCCGCAAGGCCGGACCGCCTGCTGGGCCGCCGAGCAGTACAGCGCCTGGCTGCCCCTCCTGCTGCGGACCTTCATCCGGGCCGAGGCGGACGCGGACAAGAACGTGCGCGTCATCCTCCACTTCCCGCGCATCTCCCTGCTCACGCACCGCTTCGCGCGGGACCGGAGCGAGGCCTCCGATCGCCAGGTCTTCTACATCAATGGGGGACTCCTGGCCCGGAGGGGAAGGCGGGCCACCCAGCGCCCGCGCCTGGAGTTCCGCGAGGTGCTGGGCGGCTCCTGCCTCATCGTGGCCGTCCACGACTACCGGCCCACCCTGCCCTGGCCCCTCTACAATCTGACGCAGGCTCGCATCCACCCCTGGGTCATCCGGCGCTTCGCGCGGCATCTTCTGCACGTCGGGTAGCGGCAGCCGGCCCGGCGCGGGACCGCCACTCCCGTCCCGCCTGCGCGCGCTCCCGTGCAGTCGTTCCGAACAACTGGCCTGCGGCGCGCGGGTACGGCTTGACACCGCGCTTCGGTCTGGGGCATCCTCGACCTCGACGCACCGGATGGCCCGGCGATGCCTTGCGCGACTGGGTGGCCGCTCGGGTCGCCTGCCGCCCGGTTGAGGGACGCCACGGACAAGCCGCACAGGCAGGCCGAGGGTCCGGAGCGGACTGGAGGGAAGCCATGCGATTGGCGAGCCGGGTAGTGGTCATCACGGGGGGCGGGCGCGGCATCGGCGCGGCGACCGCGCAGACGATCGCCGCCGAGGGGGGCAAGGTCGTCATCGGCGACAGGCTGGAGGCCGAGGGCGCGGCGACGGCCGCGGCCATCCGCGCCACCGGTGGGGACGCCGTCTTCGTCCGCACCGACGTTTCGCGAGAGGCGGACTGCAATCGGCTGGTGGCGGTGGCCGTCGAGCGCTACGGCAAGCTCGATGTGGTCATTTGTTGCGCGGGCATCCTGCGGGGCGCCACGCTGCAGGCGGACGCGCTGGACGAGGCCACCTTCGCAAGCGTGCTCGACGTCAACCTGAAGGGGACGTTCCTCACGGTGAAGGCGGCCCTGCCCTGGTTGCGCAAGGCGGAGCAGGGGGTGGTGCTGTGCCTGGCCTCGGAGGCCGGCACGAAGATTCCGAGCTCCTCGCTTGCCTACGGGGCCAGCAAGGGGGGCGTGCACGGCTTCACGATGACGCTGGAGGCGCAGCTTGCGCCGCACGGGATCCGCGTGAACGAGATCTGCCCCTCCAGCATCGCCACGCCCATGCGGATCGAGAACCTGGTGGACCGGGCGCGGGCGGCCGGCCGCGACCCCGAGCAGGCCCGGGCGGAGGCGATCAAGGAGGCGGGAGATCCGATGGGTGTGGCCAGGATTCTGGCCTTCCTGGCGTCCCGCGAGGCGGACTACGTGCGGGGCACGATCTACACGCGCTGAGGTCCGCCGCGCCCTCGCGGTCAGGGCGCGGCCCTCAGCCCGACCTGCACGCGCGATCCGCGGCCGCGCCTGCCCTCCTCGACGACTCCGTGCGTTTTCTCCAACGATTCGCCGACCCGCCAGCCGAAGCCCCGCCCGGCCGCCGCGGTGCGCGCGGCGCCACCCGATTCGCGCCTCAGGCTAGTTCGTCTCTGCCGATCCCCGCCGATCGCGCTCGATCCGGCCGAGGAGCTCCGAGATGGTGACGAGGCGGTAGCCCTGATTCTGCAGGGTCTTGAGCAGGTCGGGCAGGCCCTCGTGTGGGCGGTCGGCCTTCCGATGCGTGGCCAGGTGCATCAGGACGATGCCGCCGTTCAGCCCCTCGGGGCGGCTTTGGCCGAACTCCAGGATGCGCGCGGCGATCTCCTCGCGCGTGCGGTAGATGCGGGAGCTGCGATCCGCCACCCAGTCGCGCGTGTCGAGGTCCTCGGCCATGCCCGCCCCGCGCGTCCACGCGATGTGCCGGTAGCCCGCCTCCGCCGCCCAGGCGCGGATCTCGCCGTTGTGCTCGCCGTAGGGGGCGCGCCAGTAG
The DNA here is from genome assembly GCA_041489335.1 of Methylomirabilia bacterium. Classification (GTDB taxonomy): domain Bacteria; phylum Methylomirabilota; class Methylomirabilia; order Methylomirabilales; family 2-02-FULL-66-22; genus 2-02-FULL-66-22. Next base: position 3,940 of record JBGPQZ010000032.1, on the reverse strand, counting down.
GGAACCATCGGCTGGCCGGTGAGGCTCCGGAAGCTCTCCTCCGCCCGGCGGAGCTGACCGATGACGAACTCCCGCGTGACGCCGGGCCGCGTCTGCTGGCGCCGGTTCTGGGCGTAGGTCGTCAGGCGGGGGTGGGTGTCCGAGTGGTTCCCGACTTCGTGTCCGTCGGCGACCAGGCGCCGCACCACGTCGGGGAACATTCGGATGAACTGCCCGGTGAGAAACATGGTCCCGCGTGCGTTCCGAGCCCGCAGGATGTCCAGGATCTCCCCGGCCACGTTGGCCTCGTTTCCCCCATCGAAGGTGAAGGCGATCTCGCGCACCCCGGTGTTGCCGCGGGCGATGTCCTCGGCGGTGATGCGGATCGGCGGGCGGCGGGCGGGCGGCGCCGGCTTCGCCGGAGGGGCGGTCGTCAGCGCGGGAGCCTCCGCCGGTGCGAGGACGGACAGCAGGACGACCTGGGAGACGGGGCGGCCGTTGGTCGACAGCCGGGCGGCGAGGTCGGGGCCGATCGACGCCGGCCAGGCGGAGACGGGGGGGGGAGGCGTCCGGAGTTCGGGCGCGTAGCCGCCCGCCGCGCCCCAGGCGATCAGGAGCAACGCGAGCGCGACGGCCGGCTCCCGGGGCGGCACCCAGAGCCAGGGCAGGCTCTCGGCGCGTGGGCCGGCCGCGAGCCGACGGTCGAGACGCCGCTGCGCCAGAGAAGCGCTCCAGCGGACCAGGCGGAGGCGCACCCGGTGACCCAGACCTCGGGCGCGGCGATCCATCTCCAGTGTGGTCCGGCGCCACGCCGTACGACTCGCCTCGTCCGACAGCCAGATGATGGCGCAGGCCTCGCTGCAGAAGGTGCGGGAGCCGACCAGGCGAACCGTCGGCCAATGAATCGGCTCCGCGCAGCGCCGGCAGCGCCGTCCGTGCGTGTCTCTGTGCATACCCGTCTCTCGCGGGGGATCCCGTTCTGCCGATCCCCGCGCCCAGTACCTTACGGGTAGCAGCTTCTCCGAAAAGAGTCAAGTCGAGAGCGCGGGCGAAGCCCGATTGCGGATTGCGGATTGCCGATTGCGGATTGAACAGAACCGGGGAAGCGCGGGAGCGGCGGGCGCGATCCTTCCGTGAATCCTGGGGATCGTGTTCTCTTGGCGGTCTTGGCGCGCTTTGCGGTGGAGGATTTCGGTCTAGGCAGCCGAATCGGTGAGGTAGCCGCGCTGGGTCAACCAGGCCGTCTCGGCCGCGGAGATCGCCTCGACGAGCTCTTCGGGGAGGCCGAGGGACTCGGCCGCCTCCTCGACCTCCTGGGCGGGGTCCGGACGGGCCGGCGCGGGCAGATCCGCCTGCTCCTGGCGATAGCGGTACAGCTCGGCCATCACCCGCTCCACGGTCGCGCGCTCCAGCTCGGTGGCCAGACAGATCTCGTGGTGCAGCTTTGCGGTGATGACGAAGCAGTCTTCGATGAGGTGGCGGCGCTCGGTGTTGCAGACGGAGCAGTGCCAGAGGACCGGGTGTCCCACCACGGGCACACCGATCGGAGGGATCGCCTCGGTATCCCACACGGCCTCGCTGCCGCAGGCCATGCAGCGCAGGAGGAAGTCGGGGGGCATGGGTCCTCCCGAGGTTTCTAACCGCCAAGACGCCAAGAACGCCAAGGGGGAAGAATCCAGAACCTCAAAGGACCGATATCCATCAAGACTCCAGAAGGTCCGTCCGGCCTCCGTGTGTCAGTTTCGAGAGGAAGAGCGATGCGTTTCGACGATCCGGAGATCAAGGGACGACGGCAGTCTATCTACCGCCAGGCGACAAAGTCAAGGCGTTCTTCCCCACCGCCGCTCGAGTGCAGGGAGGCAAAACCTGCCGGGAACCAGCGGGTGGCTCGCGCCGCTGCGGCGTCGTGGCGCACACGGAGCCACATCAGGGCGGCGGGGCGGCGGTCGGATGCCCCGCGCCGGCGCATTCTCGGCCTGAAACCGCCTGGATTTCCATTGCAAAGGCGGGGGAAAGCCGTTAGGCTAAAACGCCAACGCAGCGGGAGAGCCAGGAAGGAGCGAACCGGATGGCCCGCATCCTGCGAAGGGTTCAGGCAACCCGGAGATGATCCAATTCTTTCACGTTTCCAAGACCTATGCCAGGGACGTCGAAGCCCTCGTCGATATCAACCTGCATATCCAAAAGGGCGAGTTCGTCTTCATCGTCGGTCCCAGCGGGGCGGGAAAGACGACGCTCCTGCGCCTTATTTTCCGCGATGAGCTGCCGAGCGCCGGCCAGATCCTGGTCAACGGGCGCAACGTCGTCAAGCTCCCGGCGCGCGCCATCCCCGGGCTGCGGCGCAGCATCGGCGTCATCTTCCAGGACTTCATGCTCCTCCGGGATCGGTCCGTCGCCGACAACCTGGCCCTGGTCTACCGGGTCCTGGGCATCCCCTCGGCCATCGGCAAGCGGAAGGTGATGAACGTCCTGAAGCTGGTCGGCCTGACCCACAAGGCGCAGATGATGCCCTACAAGCTCTCGGGCGGCGAGCAGCAGCGGGTGGCCATCGCGCGGGCCCTGATGAACGATCCGCTCCTGCTCCTGGCGGACGAGCCGACGGGCGACCTGGACGCCGACCTGGCGGCGGACGTCATGCGGCTCCTCCACGACATCAACCTGAGGGGGACCACCGTCGTCGTGGCCACGCATGACATGAACGTGATGGGCCGGCTGGGGCGGCGCGCCGTCTTCCTCAAGGGCGGCCGCCTCCTGGAGGATCAACCCTAGGCGCCCCGGGCGGGGACGGCATGGAACGGCTCCGGTACATCATCGAGGATGCCCTGACGAACATCCGGCGCAGCGGGTGGGTGGGTGTCGCCTCCATCGGCACCATCGCCGTCTCGTTCCTCATCGTCGGCATCTTTCTCATCATCACGGGCAACCTGGGGGCGCTGGTGGCGGAGTGGAAGGAGCAGTTCCAGGTCACGGTCTTCCTGGAGGACGGCATCACGACCGAGCAGCTCACCCTGCTCAAGAAGCGCATCCAGAGCGAGCGGGCCGTCAAGGCGGTGACCTACACCAGCAAGGCGGAGGCCCTGCAGCAGTTCAAGCGGGAGCTCGTCGGCAAGGAGTCGCTCCTGGAGGGGCTGGGCGAGAACCCGATTCCCGCCTCCTTCCAGCTCCGGATCCACGAGGCCTACCAGACGCCCGAGGCCCTGCGACAGTTCACGGCCTCGCTCACCCGCCTGGAGGGGGTGGAGGACGTGCTCTACGGCCAGGAGTGGGTGGACCGGATCTCCTCCGCCGTGCGCATGCTCCGGCTCCTCGGCCTGAGCGTGGGGCTGGCGCTGGGGATGGCCTCACTCCTCATCGTGAGCAACACGATCCGCCTGGCAGTCTACGCCCGGTCGGAAGAGATCGAGATCATGCGCCTGGTGGGGGCCAGCCGGTTGCACGTGCGGGTGCCCTTCCTGCTGGAGGGGATGATCCAGGGTCTCCTGGGGGCGGGGCTGGCCCTGCTCCTCTTGTTCGGGGCCTACCGGGCGACGTTGTGGCATCTTCAGCTCACGCCGGGGCAGGTCTTCGGGATGGGCGTCGGGAGCTTTCTGGAGCCCCGCTGGGCCGGCGCCATGATCCTGGCGGGCGCCGCCGTGGGGGCCTTCGGGAGCCTGATCTCGGTGGGGCGGTTCCTGCGCGCCTGACGAACGGGAGCGGGCGGCGGGCGATGGTCGGGGGAGCGGTGCTTCAGGTGTGGCTGCGACAGATCACGCTGGGCGCGTGCGTTCTCCTCGTGGCGGCGGCGCCGGCCCTGGCGGCGAGCGAGGCCAGGGTGCCCAAGGCGCAGGAGAACCGGGAGCGACTCAAGGAGGTCCAGCGCGAGCTGGGCCGCGAGCGCGAGAAGGCCAAGGAGGCGGGGCGGAGGGAGGTCTCGCTGGCCAAGGAGCTGGCGACCCTGGAGGAGGATCTCCGGACGAAGACG
>JBGPQZ010000031.1:0-16422 GCA_041489335.1 Methylomirabilia bacterium | reverse complement strand
GAGCTGCCACGGCTTCCACGACGTCCGGCCCTCCCGGGACCCGCAGTCCTCCATCCACCAGGACAACCTGCCGGCGACCTGCGGCAAGTGCCACCCCGGCGCCAGCGAGAACTTCGCCAAGGGGGCCGTCCACGTCGCGGCGACCCAGCAAGAGGCGCCCATCCTCTACTACGTCCAGGCCTTCTACCTGCTGATGATCCTGGGCACGATCGGGGGCATGGCCGCGCACAACAGCCTGGACTTCCTAAAGAAGTTGCGGCGGGAGTACCGTCGGCGCGGCGGCGGATCGGCCGCCCTCTCTGCCGAGGCCTACACCGCGCATGCGGAAGAGCCGCAGCGATTCTTCCTGCGCATGTCGCTCGCCGAGCGGTGGCAGCACGCGCTCCTGGCGACGAGCTTCCTGGTGCTGGTCTACACCGGCTTCGCCTTGAAGTTCCCGGACGCCTGGCCCTTCGCCTGGCTGGTGGCGCTGGAGACGGGCTACGCCTGGCGGGGCTGGATCCACCGGGTGGCAGCCCTGGTCATGGTCCTCGACTGCCTCTGGCATCTCGCCTACCTGCCGACCCGGCGCGGCCGCGGGCTCCTCGTCGCCATGCTGCCGCGCTTCGACGACGTGAAGGAGGTCCTGCAGAACATCGGCTACCTCCTGGAGCTGCGGGATCTGCCGCCGCGCTTCGACCGCTTCAGCTACATCGAGAAGGCGGAGTACTGGGCGCTGATCTGGGGCTCCGTGGTCATGGCGGGGACGGGCTTCGCCCTCTGGTTCGAGAACCAGGCGCTGCAGTATCTGCCGAAGTGGATGCTGGACGTGGCGACTATGATCCACTACTACGAGGCATGGCTAGCCTCGCTCGCCATCCTGGTCTGGCACTTCTATTACGTGATCTTCAACCCGGATGTCTACCCGATGAACTGGACCTGGCTGACCGGGAAGATCTCGGAGGAGATGTTCCGCCACGAGCATCCCCGCGAGTACGAGCGGCTGCTGGCACGGGGGGAGCTGGAGTCCGGTCTCAAGCCCTCCCAACCCACGGCGGAAGGTGAGCCGCCCGGCAGCGAACCGCCCCAGGGACCCGGGAAGGAACCGGCGTGACCATCCTCCGGCAGCGGCCCCGCGCTCGTGGACTTCTGCTGAGGAGGATCTCGGCGGCGGGACGGCTTGGGCACCATGCGTTGCTGGCTGCCGGCAGGTCGTTGGCGTAATCTCGACGACAGGAGCGGAGCATGAAACTGAAAGGCAAGGTCGCGCTGGTCACGGGTGGCGGAACCGGAATGGGGCGAGCCATCTCCCTGAAGTTCGCGTCCGAGGGCTGCGATATCGTCATCAATTATTCTCGGCGGGCGAAGGAGGCGGAGGAGACGGCGGAGGCCGCGCGGAAACTGGGTGTCCGCGCCTTCGCGGTGAAGGCGGACGTCTCGCAGGACGCCGAGGCGCGCCGCCTGGTGGAGGAGACGGTGGCGAAGCTCGGCCGGCTGGACATCCTGGCCAACAATGCCGGCTGGACCAAGTACGTGCCCCACCGCACGCTGGAGAAGCTCACCGAAGAGGTGCTGGAGCGGACCTGGGGCGTGAACGTCAAGGGACCTCTCTACGTGTCGCGGGCCGCCATCCCCCATATGCTGAAGGTGGGAGGAGGGGCCATCATCAATACGACCTCCGTCGCGGCCTTCCAGGGGGCCGGCAGCTCCGTGATCTATGCTGCGTCGAAAGCGGCCCTCGGCACGATCACCAAGTCGTTGGCGCGGGCCTTCGCGAAGGATAATATCCGCGTGAACGCCATCGCGCCCGGGTTTCTCGACACGAAGTTCGTGGACTGGCCGCCCGAGGTCGTGGAGAAGAATATTCGGATCAGCCCCATGGGGCGGATTCCGACGGTGGAGGACGTCGCCAACACCGCCCTGTACCTCGCCTGCGACGCCACGGGGGTCACGGCGCAGACCATCTTCGTGGACTGCGGCGTCACGGCGCTGCAGCCCGTGGTGTAAGATTTGTCCTTGACGGAACGTCAACTGTGTACGAAACTATAGATGTGTGGTCAGACCAGTCGACCACCAGGCCTTCAATCCGGTCTAAATAGTCCTCGATCAGTTTGGCCCCCAGGGCGGTGACTGGCTGTCTTTTTTTGTTCCGCTGGTCTTGCCGGAGTTGTCGCATCAGGGGCGAGATATGCAAGCGGTGAGCGGGAAGGCATTCCGGATCGTCCACAAGACCCGAGTCTCGGAAGAGATCATCGGGCAGGTCCGCGACCTCATCACGTCGGGTCGTCTGAAGGTTGGCGACCGCCTCCCCGCGGAACGCGAACTCGCCAAGATCCTCCAGGTCGGGCGCTCGACGGTGCGGGAAGCCATTCGGGCCCTGGAGTCCCTCAGGATCCTCCAGGCCCGGCCGGGCGAGGGCACCTTCCTCATCGCCAATCCGGACGAGCAGCGGCCCGACCCCGTGACGGCGAACCTGTTCCACTCCTGGGACAATCAGCGCAAGCTCTTCGAGGTCCGGATGGTCATCGAGCCGGACCTCGCCGCCCTCGCCGCCCGCCGGGCCACCTCGGCGCAGATCGAGAGGATGCGAGAGATCCTGCAGGAGCAGGAGATCCTGGTGCGGCAGGGGGACACCGGGTTCAAGGCGGATACCACGTTTCATTTCCTCCTGGCCGAGTCGGCCGACAACGACATCCTGCTCCGTATCATGGATAGCCTCATGGACCGCCTGCAGGAGACCCGCAAGGCCTCCCTCAATACCGGGGGTCGGCCCGGCCGTTCTTTGAAACAACACTACGCCATCCTACAGACGATAGAGCGGCGGGATCCGGCGGGCGCCGATCAGCGCATGCGCGAGCACATCACCGAGATGGAGCAGTTGGTCTTCTCGGCGCAGGGCTGGCCGGCGGAGATGGTCCCAGGTGCCTCCACTGCACCTCCGTCATTCGATCCGGGGGACGCTGCGTGAGCGACACCGCATCGGAAGACCTCAAGTTCCGCGTGGGCGAGGCGTTCCTGGAGGACGTCGGAAAGGGCTTCGCCCGCTTGGACGCGGATGACCTCCAGCGGCTGCGCGCCACGCCGGGCGATGTCCTCCTGATCACGGGGCGGAGACCCACGGTGGCACGGGCCGTCCAGGCGCCGCCGAGCCACTGCGGGCAGCTCCTGATCCTGATGGACGGCAACACCCGGGACAACGCCCAGGCCGGCATAGACGAATACGTCAGCGTCCGGAAGGTTCCCTTCAAGGCGGCGGAGTCGGTCCTGCTGGCCCCCGTGCAGGCGAACCAGGGCGTCCCGACCGAGGCGGAGATCCCGCACATCCGCCAGCTCCTGCTCGGCCTCCCCATCGTTCTCGGGGACCGCCTGCAGATCACGTTCCTGGGGGCGCGGCCACGCTCCTTCACCGTGGAGGGGGCGGCACCGCGCGGGGCGCTCCTGGTCTCGACCGACACCGCCATCTCCTTCCGGGCGCCCGAGGTCTCGGCCGACAGGGCCTACCGGGTCTCGTACGAGGACATCGGCGGCCTGGACCGAGAGGTGGCGCTGGTCCGGGAGATGGTCGAGCTGCCGCTGAAGTTCCCTCAGTTCTTCGGTCTCCTGGGCATCGACCCGCCGAAGGGCGTGCTCCTCACGGGGCCGCCCGGTACCGGCAAGACGCTCATCGCCCGGGCCGTCTCCAACGAGGTGCGGGCGCACTTCATTCACGTGAACGGTCCGGAGATCATCCACAAGTTCTACGGCGAGAGCGAGGCCAAGCTGCGCCAGGTCTTCGAAGAGGCGCGCCGCAACGCGCCCAGCATCATCTTCCTCGACGAGATCGACGCCCTGGCCCCCAAGCGCGCCATGGTGGTCGGAGACGTAGAGAAGCGGGTGGTGGCCCAGCTCCTGGCCCTGATGGACGGCCTGGTGGAGCGCGGCGAGGTGATGGTCATCGGGGCCACCAACATGCCGGACCTCGTGGATCTGGCGCTGCGGCGGCCGGGCCGGTTCGACCGCGAGATCACCATCGGCGTACCCGGGCGCGAGGGGCGGCGGCACATCCTGGGCATCCACTCCCGTCGCATGCCCTTGGGACCCGACGTGGAGCTGGACCAGCTGGCGGACATCACGCACGGCTACGTGGGTGCGGACCTGGCGCTCCTCTGCAAGGAGGCCGGGATGGTCGCGCTCCGGCGCCTCCTGCCCGAGGTGCGCTTCGAGGTGGATGGGAAGCCCCAACTGGACGCCCTCAAGGTCGAGATCACCCGCGACGACTTCATGGCCGCCTTCAAGGTGGTGGAGCCGACCGCCACGCGGGAGTTTATGGCCGAGCGGCCGCGGGTGACCCTCAAGGACGTAGGGGGTCTCGCCGAGACGAAGCGGACTCTGATCTCCATCATGCAGCTTTTCCGCGGGGGCGGCGCCCTCGTCGGCCACACGCGGTTCAACCCGCCGAAGGGCATTCTCCTCACCGGCCAATCGGGTACGGGCAAGACGCTCCTGGCCCGCTCCCTGGCCGGCGAGATGGGGCTTACCCTGATCACGGTGGACCAGCCGAGCCTGCTGTCCAAGTGGGTGGGCGAGTCGGAGAAGGGCCTGCGCGAGGTATTCAAGCGGTCCAAGCAGGCCTCTCCCTGCATTCTCTTTTTCGACGAAATCGAATCGCTCGTTCCGGCAAGGTCCACACAGGAGGCGGGCAGCCTCTCCGCGCGCCTGGTGAGCCAGCTCTTCCGCGAGTTGGACAACCTGCACGGCTCGCTGGGGGTGGTGGTCTTGGGGGCCACCAACCGGCCGGACCTGATGGAGCCCGCGTTGCTCCGCGCCGGCCGGTTCGACTACGTTCTGGAGCTGCCGCTTCCCACCCGGGACGAGCGCCGGGAGATCCTTGCCATTCAGACAGAAGGCCTGCCGCTCGCGGATGACGTGAATCTCGGCGAAGTGGCGGATGCCACCGGAGGATGGACGGGGGCGGACCTGGAGTTGATCTGCAAGAAGGCGGCGATTCTGGCGCTCGAGGAGTACCGCATCCAACCGTCTGGCGGCTTCTGCGTCACGGCGCGACACCTTGCGGAAGCCCGGGCGCAGGTGAAAACCATGAAATAGTCCCGCGTGTCCTGCGGGACGGATGGAAGGGGGGTGACGTCGGACTCGCGGCGGCCCGCGAGATGAGAGTGAATGGCTCTACAACCGCGTTGGAGGAGGAGGAACTCATGGCGAGCACGATGAAACAGATCACCATTTGGGCACGAGGAGTGGTCCAGGACAAAGAGGGCCGCGACATCGCTGCGGGGTTGGCGAATGCGGCCAAGAAGGAAGGGAAGTTCACGCAGAATTTCGACAACTACATGGATCTGCCGGATCGGGTGAACGTTCCCCTGCGCAAGTACGCCCGCATCAGCGATACCGAGATCGAGACGGCCTACGAATACGAGAACGAGACGCCCGAGGTGGTCATCATCGCCGACGCGACCATCGTCAAGGGCATCAACATCCTGCGCGGGATGCAGAAGGGCGGGACCCTGGTGGTCGCCACCGACCGGAAGCCCGAGGACATCCTGAAGTTCATCCCGAACAAGGACCTGCTGAGCAAGATCGTCTGCGTGGACGCCAGGGGGATCTGCGGCGATCAGACGGTCGACTTCTCTGGCTCCGAGGGCGGCATCGACGCCGTCGGCGTCGGGCAGGGCATCGCGGCCCCCATCCTGGGCGCCGTGGCGCGCGGCACCGGCCTGGTGAAGCTGGAGAACCTGGCCGCGGTGGTCAAGAACAAGGAAGCCCTCTACAAGGGGCACGAGACGGCTGTGGTGAAGACCCTCTAACAGCGGGTTCTTTTCAAGGAGGTCGCGATGTGGAATATCCCCAAGGATCGTGAGGTTCCCCTCGGATGCATCACGCCGGCGCCGGTGAGCGAACAGCTTATGATGATTACCGGCAACTGGCGCGAGTACCGGCCGGTGATCGATAACGAGAAGTGCAACCTGTGCATGAGCTGCATCGTCTACTGCCCGGACGCCTGCTGGCAGCTGAACGAGGCCGAGGACGAGCCGGTGTGGAACGCCAAGTACTGCAAGGGCTGCCTCATCTGCGTCAACGAGTGCACGTCCGGCGCCCTGAGCAGGGCGTACGAGCTCGATTTTGAGGACGGCGTGGTCCGACTGGAAAAACCGTTCTAAGGGAGGATGACCCATGGCGAAAGAGATGGTGTTGAGCGGATGCGCCGCCTCGGCCCAGGCAGCCAAGTTTGCGAAGGTGGAGGTTGCCTGCTCGTACCCGATCCGGCCGTATACCGCGTTGATGATGGAACTGGCCAAGATGGTGGCCAACGGCGAGCTGGAGTGCGAGTTCATCCACGGCGAGGGTGAGCATGCCCAGTTGTCCGTGGTCTTCGGCGCCGCCGCGGCGGGGGCCCGGGCCCTCACGGGGAGTTCCGGCGTGGGCGTGACCTACGCCTTCGAGACCTACTCTCCGATCGCCGGCGGGCGCGTCCCGCTCCAGATGATGATCGCCGACCGCGCCCTGGATCCGCCAGGCGACTTCGGGTCCGAGCACACCGACGCCATGTCCGCCCGCGACCAGGGCTGGATCATGGGCTGGGCGGAGACCCCGCAAGAGGCCTTTGATAACTGCCTGATCAGCTATCGCGTGGGCGAGGATCACCGAGTGCTCCTGCCGCAGTTCGTCTGCCAGGACGGCTACTTCGTGTCCCACATCCCCGGCCCGGTGACGCTGCCGGATCAGGCCCAGGTGGACGAGTTCCTGCCGCCCTACACGCTGCCCCACCCGCTGGATCCGAAGCGCCCCGTCTCCCACGGGCCGCAGATCCGCCCCGACCAGGGGACAATCATGGACATGCAGCGGGCGCAGGCCATGCTGGATGCCCCGAAAGTGATCAAAGAGGCCCTGGACGACTTCGGACGGATCTTTGGTCGGAAGTACGGCTTCCTGGATGAGTACATGACCGACGACGCCGAGATGGTCTTCTTCATGCAGGGTGCGCACGCCTTCACGGCGCGCCACGCCATCAAACACCTCCGCGCCAAGGGGGTGAAGATCGGCCTGGTGAAGCTGCGCTTCGTGCGGCCGTGGCCGACCCAGGAAGTGGCCGAGAGCCTGTCCAGGTTCAAGGCCGTGGGCGTGATCGAGACCAGCACCTCCTATGGCGGCGCCATGCGGGGCGGCAACCTCCTGCACGAGGTGCGCGCGTCCCTGTACGAATGCCCGCAGCGGCCGCTGACGACTTCCTTCATGGCCGGTCTGGGCGGCGAGGTCATCCCGCTCCACGAGTTCTATTACATGGCCGACGTCCTGAGCAAGATCATCAAGCTCGGCAAGTCGGAGAAGACCGTGTACTGGGCCGGCTTCGAGGCCGAGGCCTAGCGAGTGCGCGCCGTGAGGCACGTGGGATGAATCGGGAGAGGGAAATCCCACGGTTCACGAGATATAACATTCGAGGAAAGGAGCCAGCAATGGCAGTTGAGGTGAAAACCCAGAATCTTCCGATGATCAAGAAGATCCGGAACATTCCCAAGGAAGAGTACTATGTCCCGGGTCACCGGACCTGTGCCGGCTGCGGCCCGGCGTTGCAGTACAAGCTGGTGGCCAAGGCGGCCGGCCCGAACACCATCTTCCTCGGGCCCACCGGCTGTATGTACGTGGCCAACGCCAGCTACCTCTGCACCCCGTACCGGGTGCCCTGGATCCACACCCAGATCACGAATGCTGGGGCCGTGGCGTCCGGGATCGAGGCGGCCTACCAGGTGCTGATCCGCAAGGGGAAGTGGGAAGGGGAGCTCCCGAACATCATCTGCATGGCGGGTGACGGCGGCTCGGTGGACATCGGCCTCCAGGCCATGTCGGCCCTCATGTACCGCGGCCACGACGCCCTGTTTATCTGCTACGACAACGAGGCGTACGCGAACACCGGGATCCAGACCTCTCCCACATCGCCGTACGGCGCCAACACCACCTTCACGCCTCCGGGACCTCATGTCCCCGAGGGCAAGAAGCTGTTCCCGAAAGATCCGCCGCAGCTCGTCATCGGCGGTCACCCGGCGGTCAAGTACGTGGCCACGGCGTCCGTGGCCTACCCGGTGGACCTGATGAATAAGGTCCGCAAGGCCTTGAACGTGCAGGGGCCGACGTTCCTCCACATCCATACCCCGTGCCCCAAGGGCTGGAAGTTCGATTCCAACAAGACGGTCGAGATCGCCAGGCTGGCCATCCAGGCCGGCATGTGGGTCCTCTACGAGTGGGAGAACGGCGAGTACAAGTACCAGCACACGCCGAAGGAGTACAAACCGGTCCGCGAGTACCTGAAGCTACAGGGCCGGTTCGCGCACATGACCGAGGCGCACATCGCCAAGCAGCAGGCGTTCATTGACGCCAAGCTGAAGGCTCCTGGCAAGCCGGTAGAGATTCCGTTGCCGATGCCACGGGAGAGCCAAGGAACAGTCCGGCCGTAGCGGAGGTACTGCGAGCCTCCGGGTAGGCAGGCGCTGCAGTGTTGTCATCAGGTGAATACGTGGGGCGGAGGGGGAGCTTCCTTGTCTGCGGGGATCCCGCAGGGCGGAAGCGTGCCCTCTCCGCCCATGGCTTTTTGGGATGGCCGACGACACGAGGAATGGCCTTGTGATCTGTGCAGTTGCGGGCGCCCCAACACGCAGGGGTGGCTCGCCCGCTGGAAAGAGGTGCGTGTCGGCACGATAATGGCGCCGGGAGCCCCGGACGGAACGGTCCGGTGCCTCCGCACGGACGCACTCCGGTGCGCCCGGGCGGCCACAATCCGGGGCGGAGGTAGCCCATGAGAACGCGGCGAGGATCAGCGGTATGGCAGTGGATGCTTGTGGCTGCTCTGGTTCTGGGCACGACGGCCCTCTGGGCCGGGACCGGCGCTGCCGCCTGGCAGCCGACCAAGCCGGTCGAGTTCAATGTTCCGGCCGGAACCGGGGGCGGGGCCGACATCATGGCCCGCTTCATTTCCCCGCTCTTCCAGAAAAACAAGATCGTGGACAAACCCTTCATCGTGACCAACCGGTCGGGCGGCGCGGGGGCGGAGGGCTTCCTGCACGTGAAAGGCAAGGCCGGGGACGAGAACACGATCATCATCACCCTGGACAACCTCTTCACGACGCCGTTGGCGACGGGCGTGCCCTTCAACTGGAAGGACCTCACCCCGATCAGCCGGCTGGCCCTGGACTGGTTTGTCCTCTGGGTGAACGCCGAGAGCCCGTACAAGACTGCCAAGGAGTACCTGGACGCCGTCAAGAAGGACCCCGGCAAGCTCAAGATGGCCGGCACCGGCACCAAGCAGGAGGACCAGATCATCACCGTCCAGTTGGAGCAGGCCTTTGGCCTGAAGTGGGCCTACGTGCCCTTCAAGGGGGGCGGAGAGGTCTGCGTGGAGCTGGTGGGGAAGCACGTCGATTCCACGGTCAACAATCCCTCGGAGTGCGTGAGCCACTGGCGGGCCGGGAAGGTCCGGCCGCTGGCGGTCATTGACAGCCAGCGAATCCCGCTCCCCATGTGGGACCAGATCCCGACCCTGAAGGAGGCTACGGGGACGGACATCAGCTACATGATGCTGCGCGGGATCTTCGCGCCCCCGAAGATCAAGAAGGAGGTTCAGGACGGGTACGTGGAGCTCTTCAAGAAGGTCTACGATTCCGAAGACTACCAGAAATATCTGAAGGACTACGCCCTCAAGGGCGCATTCCTCTCGGGTGCGGACTATGTGAAGTGGCTGGAGCAGAAGGAAGCCACCACCAAGGAGCTTATGAACAAAGGCGGGCTGCTGAAGAAGTAGGCGGCATCCGATGTTCCCAGGGAGGAAGCGGGTATCGTTTCCTCCCTGGGGAGGACCTTCAGGGGCAGCGCAACCTATCCATAGCGACGACCCAGCCCGACTTCCCTCGGTTCGGCTCGAAGGTTGATCCCGACGCGGGGATGGGGTGTCCCGCGTGGCATTATTTGGATCCGCCCACGATCGAGAGTGCGGTCTGGACCAAAAATAGCGGGAGGCGGGAGAGAGTCGAGACAGATCGCGAGCCCGCAGCGTTTTGAGCGCATGGGTGTCCGGTGAGAGTTCCGGCGAAGGCTGAGGGCCGGGAAGGAGAGGCATGACTACGAAGGCGGCGGACATTCTGGTGGCGATAATTCTCTTGGGTTTTGGTTTGCTAGTCGCGTGGGATTCGCTCCGCCTCGGGAGCGGCTGGGGGATGGAGGGACCCAAGGCCGGGTTCTTTCCTTTCCTCATGGCCGCCATCGCTTTGGCAGGTTGCGTTGTGGTCATCAGGCAGGCCATGAAGGGGACATCCTCCGTGAAGGGCGGCAAGCCATTCGTGCCGGCCGGCGGTATGAAGCCGGTCCTCACGGTGTTCATCCCGGCCTGTGGGATGGTCCTGCTGACCGAGGTCGTCGGCCTGTATGTTGCCGCGATGATCTATCTGGTGGCCTACATCAAGATCGTGGGCGAATACCGCTGGAGGACGGTGCTGCTCGTCAGTATTCCCATTCCCCTAATCTTCTACTGGGTGTTCGAGAAGGTTTTCCTCATTCCGATGCCTGTGGGGATGTTCGGGGCGCAGATCCTTCCATTCTGAGCGGAAAGGAGTCATCCAGAAATGGACATCCTTACCAACTTGCTGTTCGGGCTCAAGGTCGCCGGCGAGCCCTATAATCTCATGGTCGCCGCCGCCGGACTCATCCTGGGCGTCATCGTTGGCGTCCTGCCTGGCCTCGGCGGGGCCAACGGCTGCGCCATCCTGATCCCCGTGACCTTCGTCATGCCCCCGGTGGCGGCCGTGATCCTGCTCTCCTCCCTTTACTGGGGGTCGCTCTACGGCGGATGCATCTGCTCCATCCTTTTCAACATCCCCGGCGAGCCCTGGGCGGTGGCCACCACCTTCGATGGGTATCCCATGGCCAAGAAGGGCCAGGCCGGACGGGCGCTCAGCGCAGCGTTCTTCGCGCATTTTTGCGGCGCCGTTGTCGGCACGATCGCCTTGACGTTCTTCGCGCCCGTCCTGGCCGCCTTTGCCCTGCGCTTCGGGCCGCCGGAAGTGTTCGGGGTCATGCTCCTCACCTTCAGCGCCTTCGTCGGTCTGGTGGGGAAGTCGCCCATCAAGACGCTGGTTGCGACCGCGTTCGGCTTCATCCTGGCCGCGGTGGGCATCGACATCGTGAGCGGCGAGCTGCGCCTGACTTTCGGCCTGACACCGCTGATGGGCGGCTTCAACTTCATCGTCGCGGTCATCGGCCTCTTCGGCATCGGGGAGATCCTCCTCACCGTGGAGGAGGGCCTCAAGTTCGAGGGTGTCAAGGTCCGGATGCGATGGAGCGACATCACCAGCACGTTCAAAGACATGCGGCGGTACTGGAAAATTCTCGTCCTGGGCTCCTTCGTCGGCGTGTGGATGGGATTCAAGCCGGGCGGCGCCACGCCGGCTTCGTTCATGGCCTACGGGTTTGCCAAGGAAAGCATGGCTGCGGAGGACAAGGCACAGTTCGGCCAGGGCCACATTGCCGGGATCTTCGCGCCCGAGGCGGCCGCCCACGGCGCCGGGACCTCGGCCATGATCCCCATGATCACCCTGGGCATTCCCGGGTCCCCCACAGCCGCGGTCATCCTCGGCGGTTTGATGATCTGGGGGCTCCAGCCGGGTCCCATGCTCTTCGTAGACAAGCCCGATTTCGTCTGGGGGCTCATCGCCAGCACCTGGTACGGCAACATCATCGGGCTGTTCATGGTCCTGGCGTTCGCGCCCGCCTTCGCGGCGGTGCTCCGCGCCCCGTTTGCCATCTTGATGCCCCTGCTGATCTTCATCTGCGCCATCGGTGCCTATGCGGTCAACAACCGCATGATCGACATCTGGTACATGATGATGTTCGGGGTCATCGGCTGGGCCTTCAAGAAGCTGGACTACAACATGGCCCCCATGCTCCTGGCCCTTGTGCTGGGCGACATGGCGGAATCGGCAATGCGCCAGAGCCTGATCATGTCCCAGGGCTCGCTCTTGATCTTCCTGCAGCCGCCGATTACCCTCCCGCTGGTCATCGCGGCGGCCATCATCGGGTCCTGGCCGTGGCTGGGCCCGATGATTCGACGGATACGCGGCAAGGACGTGGGGAAGCCCTCGGGGCACTAGCGTAGCGTCACTCAAGACCTGCCCCTCTCCCCCGGCCGGGGGAGAGGGATGCAAAGAATAAGGGTCCCCTCTCCCTGGTGGGGAGAGGGCACGGGGGAAACTGGCGTTGCGCGGTGTGCGGGGGGTCTCTCCTCTCCCTGGCGGCGAGAAAGCCAGGGTGAGGGGTTCAGCGGGGCGGGAAAGACAATTGCGACACACCACCCGGGTGGTTCTGGCGGCTGGACATTCGATCATCATCCTAGTTCTGACGCCAGCCGGGGACGACGGCGTGCTCATCGGCAGGGCGGCGCGCGGCCTGTCGGACGAGCAGCGGCTTCATGCGCAACGCCATGACAGAGGGAACGCAGCATCGGCTCCGACGCTGAACGTGCGATGAGAAACAGTGACACAAGAGCAAGGTGACGCGTTAATTGCGGGTGCACATCGAATAGATTGTCTTCGGAGGGAACTGTTGTGAGTGCCCATACGATGTTTTGGTTCTCGTTCATTGCGGTGTACCTGATCGTGTTTTGCATTGATTACCACGTCACCAGCCACCGCAAGAAAGAGATCTCGGTAGGTGCTGCGCTGCGCTGGACCGCACTCTGGATTTCCGTTGCTCTTCTTTACGGTGGCGCGATTTATCTGTTCTATCCACAGAATCCCGGCAGTGAAGTAAGAACAGCCACCATAATGATGATCAAGTACATCGCTGGCTACCTGACCGAATACTCCTTGTCGGTTGATAACCTGTTCGTTTTCATCATGATCTTCTCGCTGATGGGCGTCCACGAAAAGAACCAGCCCCGCCTCTTGAAGTTGGGCATTCTGCTCTCCATCGTCCTCCGGATCCTGTTCATCCTGGTGGGCATGGGTCTGGTGCAGCGATTCGGTTGGGTTCTCTATGTCTTCGGTGCGATTCTGATCTGGACAGCGTACAAGATGGCCTTTATGGCCGAAGACGATCAAGTTGATCCACAGAACAATTTTCTGTATAAACAAGCATCGAAAATGTTCCCGCTTGATCCCGATCCGCATACACCGAAATTCTTCACCAAGCTCAACGGGAAGACACACATAACGGGCGTATTGCTCGTCTTTCTTGTGATCGGATCGACCGATGTATTGTTTGCCACCGACTCAATACCGGCAATCATCGGGGTCATCAAGGAAGGCGCATCGAACGTTCTCACTCCTGGCGAGGAGAACTTCATCGCCATCACCTCAAACGTGTTCGCCGTGATGGGGCTCATCTCGCTGTTCTTCGGACTCAAGGGCATCATGGGCATGTTCCACTTCTTGAAGCACGGCGTGAGCTTCATCCTGTTCTTCATCGGGATGAAGATGATGCTTTGCTTTATTCCGGCCGTTGAACACTTTTTCAAGGCGTATTCCTGGGTATCGCTCGCCGTTATCGTGGGTACCCTGGCCTTGTCAGTCGTGCTTTCAGCGATTTTCAAGGAAAAGACGGACGAGGCGGCCGTGGCCGAGTAGGGGCCGACCATGCGCATCCTGGTGACCGGCGGGAACGGCAGCATCGGGCAGGGGTTGATCCCGTCCCTGCTCGCGTGCGGCCATCAGGTGGTCGTGCTGGACAAAGAGCTGGGGGTGGTGCGAGCGATCGCCCACCCCCGGTTGTCTTTGGTGGAGGGGGCCGTCGAGGACACCTCTGCGGTGGCCGAGGCCGCACGCGGCGCGGAGGCCATCATTCATCTCGCCTGGTCCTTCTCCGACGATCCCTCGTATCTGCTGGAGCACGACCTGCGCGGCCACCTGCTTCTGCTCAAGGCCGCCCGCGAGCAGGGCAGCAAGCATTTCCTCTACGCCAGCACCGCGGTCGTCTACGGAAAGCCCGTCCACGCGCCCATCCGGGAAGACGACCCACTCTTGATGCTGGAGGCCCGCAAGCCCGCCTACGGCATGGCGAAAGAGTTCGCCGAGAAACTCACACTGCTGGCCGCCCGCGAAACCGACCTTGCGACCACGGTCCTCCGCCTCTGGTGGGCCTTCGGCGACGAGATCGCGGGGAAGCACCTGCGCGAGATGCTGCACGCGGCGGCGGCGGGCAAGCCGCTCCAGGTCCCGGCCGACTGCGGGGGAAGCTTCCTCGGCCAGGAGGACTTCAACCGGGCGGTCGAGGCGATCCTGTCTCTTCCGGCCGGCGGCGGCCGGATCTTCAACCTGGCCAGCGCCTACGTCACCTGGGAGGAGGTCGCCCGGATGGCCGTGAGGGTGACGGGCTCCTCCTCCCCCGTGGAGGTGGTCCCCAAGGCGGAGTGGACGGGGGCGGCATTCCTGGCCGACCGCTGGGAGCTCTGCGACCGGCGGATCCGCGAGGAGTTGAACTTCACACCCATTCGAGACGCCGCCGGCGTGCGGGAGGCGCTGGGGCGGGCGATCGCCCGGACCTGGGGGCGGGTCCGGTCCCAGCCGGCCTGAGCTCACTGCCATTCGGTCGGAGTCGCAAGGGGCGGGCCCCTCGAATCCATTTGTCCGTTTTCTCGCCCATTCCTATCACCTCATGCCTTTCTCCCTTGGCGAATCCGAGGGTTTGTACTAGGGTCTAGGGGTTTCCCTGGGGAGGGAAGACCCTCTTGCGGCATTCGCCTTTTCTGGCGACTAGGTGGCAGCTCTCACAGATCGGGAACCGACCGGTGTGCGCGGAGCGAAGCGGCATGGCTTTGCTGAATGAACGGGATCGACGGGAGATCCAGCGCCAGCTCGCCGCCTTAGTCCAGGTCACGGAATCCCCGCAACTGGCACAGCGTTACCACGTTCGGGCGGTCCCCCCGCACCATCGTGAACGATGGCGGGAGCGTCGAGGGGACCGAGCCCGAGGCGGAGTTCGTGAGGGCCGCCATCGCCGCGGCGCGACGGAATTGAGCGACCCTCAAGGCATATATGTGAGCGCCCGTCGCCGCGCGGGCCGGAATGGAGATGCGCCATGTCGAGACCACACGTAACAATCGATGGCAACGAGGCAGCGGGGTATGTTGCCCACCGCACCAACGAGGTGATCGCGATCTATCCGATCACCCCGTCCTCCAACATGGGGGAGTGGGCGGATGAGTATTCGGCCAATGGTATCCCCAACATCTGGGGGACGATTCCGCTGGTGGTCGAAATGCAGAGCGAGGGCGGCGCCGCCGGCGCCGTGCACGGGTCGCTGCAGGCCGGGTCGCTCACGACCACGTTCACGGCCGCCCAGGGCCTGCTCCTCATGATCCCCAACATGTTCAAGATCTCCGGGGAGCTGACCTCCACCGTCTTCCATGTGTCCGCGCGGACTGTCGCTACCCACGCCCTGTCCATCTTCGGCGATCACTCCGACGTCATGGCCTGCCGGACGACCGGGTGGGGCATGCTGGCCTCCAATTCGGTGCAGGAAGTGATGGACACCGCCCTCATCGCCCAGGCGGCCACCCTGGAGGCGCGGGTGCCTTTAATCCACTTCTTCGACGGCTTCCCGACCAGCCACGAGGTCGGGAAGGTCGAGCAGCTCACGCTGGACGACATGCGGGCCATGCTGGATGACAAGCTCATCGCGGCGCATCGCGGACGCGCGATGTCGCCGGACCATCCCGTGCTGCGCGGCACGGCGCAGAACCCCGACGTGTTCTTCCAGGCTCGGGAGACCTGCAATCCCTACTATCTCGCCTGCCCGACGATCGTCCAGAACGCGATGGACAAGTTCGCGAAGCTGGTGGGGCGGCAGTACCACCTGTTCGACTACGTGGGTGCCCCGGATGCCGAGCGCGTCGTGATCCTGATGGGGTCGGGTGCGGAGGCCGCACAGGAGGCGGTGGAGTACCTCGCGGCCCGCGGCGAGAAGGTGGGTGTCCTGAAGGTCCGGCTCTTTCGGCCCTTCTCGATCGAGCACTTCGTCAAGGCCCTGCCCAAGACGGTCAAGACCCTGGCGATCCTCGACCGGACCAAGGAACCGGGCGGCGCGGGCGAGCCGCTGTACCAGGACGTGATCACGGCCCTGAGTGAGGCCGCGGCGGCCGGCGACAGCCCGTTCGCCACGACCCCGCGGGTGATCGGCGGGCGCTACGGCCTGTCCTCCAAGGAGTTCACGCCCGCGATGGTGAAGGCGGTCCTCGACGAGGCGGGCAAGGCCAAGCCGAAGAACCACTTCACCGTGGGCATTGTGGACGATGTGACCCACACCAGTCTGGAGTACGACCCGAAGTTCTCCACCGAGGACGCCAAGACGGTGCGCGCCCTCTTCTACGGTTTGGGCGCGGACGGCACCGTGGGCGCCAACAAGAACTCGATCAAGATCATCGGCGAGGACACGGACAACTTCGCCCAGGGCTACTTCGTCTATGACTCGAAG
>JBGPQZ010000030.1:0-16861 GCA_041489335.1 Methylomirabilia bacterium | reverse complement strand
TATCCCGCCCTGAAAGCAGCCGCTTTCTCGCTCGCGTCAAAGACCTCGGCTGGTTCCTGCAGATATACGCCACGGGCCAGTTCTGGTGCGGGATCCAGCGCATCCTGCTGGACAGCGGCGTGCGGATCGTGATCGACCATTTCGGCGAACCGGATCCGTCGGGCGGCATCAATCAGCCGGGATTCCAGGCCGTCCTCGCACTCGGCCGTGAGACCGGCGCCATCGTGAAGCTCTCCGCCCCCTTCCGCACGTCAGCCCAACCCCTTCCACACTCGGACGTCGACCCGTTTGTAGCCGCGATCGTGGACGTGTTTGGCCCGGACCGCTGCGTCTGGGGCTCGGATTGGCCCTTCATCAACACCACGCAGCAGGTCGAATACGGCGGCCTCCTCACTCTCGTGACGCGTTGGCTGCCGAACCCAGCGGATCAGGAGCGGGTGCTCTGGCATAACCCCGCTCGCCTCTTCGGGTTTGAAGCGAGCTGTTAACTGGAAAGATGGGTCGGGGGCTCTGCCCTGAAATGGCAAACGATGTCTAGGGGTGGGGTCCCAGAAACCACATGATGTCACGCGCAGAGAGACGGAATCAGTCGAATCGGGGCGCGGTGTCTCAGCCTTGCGCGCTTGGAACAGGAGGAGCCGAGTCATGATGCCTCAAGCAAACATGGTGGGGAAATCCATAAAGGATCTGGACACGCCGGTCCTGCTCGTCGATCTGGACATCCTCGAACGAAACATCGCGACCATGAAGCGCGTGATTATCGACGAGGCGGGGATCAAATGGCGCCCCCATACGAAAGCGATTAAGACCCCGGCCATCGCGCACAAGCTGCTTCGGGCGGGGGCCCACGGGGTGACCTGCGCCAAGCTGAGCGAGGCCGAGGTGATGGCCGCCGCGGGGATCCGGGACATTCTGATCGCAAATCAAGTGGTGGGGGCCTCGAAGCTTGCGCGTCTGGCCGGCCTGTGCCGGCACGCCGATCCCATTGTGGCCGTGGATTGCGAGGCGCAGGTCAAGGCCTTGGATGTCGCCGCCCAGTCTGCGGGTACGCGCATCCGCGTCGTGGTCGAGGTGAACATCGCCATGAATCGGGCTGGCGTGGAGCCCGGAGAACCGGTAATCGCTCTGGCCAAGCAAGTGGCATCGTGTCATGGCCTTCGGTTCGCGGGACTCATGGCGTGGGAGGGCGGGCAAATCGCTGGCATCCGAGAGCCGGAAGAAAAGCGGCGGAGGATCGTGGAAGCGATTGGCCACCTCGCGGCCAGCGCAGAACGCTGCCGGGCCGCAGGCCTCCCTGTTGAGATCGTGAGCTGTGGGGGGACCGGAACCTACTGGATTACCGCCAAACTTCCGGGGGTCACGGAGGTCCAGGCGGGCGGTGGGATCTTCTGCGACATGCACTACCGGAACGATTATGGTGTCCAGCATGAGTACGCCCTCTCCATCCTGACTACCGTGGTCAGTCGACCTGCCCCAACGCGCATTATCTGCGACGCTGGCTGGAAAGTGATGGCGCAGCAACCTGCCCTGCCGGAACCTCGCGATGTGGGGCAATTCAAGAGTGTAAAGCTGTCAGCTGAACACGCGACGATTGAACTCGTATCCCCGCGACCCACGCCCCAAGTCGGCGATCAGGTGGAGTTCGTGGCCGGATACTCTGATTCCACCGTGTTCCTCCACGACTATCTTTATGGGCTTCGCGATGGCCGCCTGGAAGTGATCTGGCCGATCCTGGGCCGCGGGATGACACAATGAGTATCAAGAAGGAGGAAGCCCTCTTAACGAGGCCACGTGATGGGACTGGTCCGAGTCCATCTCCGTGTGTGTAGACATTCACATCCGTGTCAAGGCTAGGCCCAGAACTACAGGGAGGCACAAATGCCCAGTCTGAGCGGAAAAGTAGCACTGGTGACCGGGTGCAGTGGAGAGCGAGGGATCGGACGCGCTATTGCGTGTCGCCTGGCGGTCGACGGGGCGGACTTGGTCCTCACGTCGAGCGGCGTCCGGTTAGCCATCAACAAGCCCACAAGCGGCTGGGGTGGGCTGGAGGCGGTTGCCGCGGAAGTGCGGGACACCGGCCAACGAGCGCTCACGGTTTCCCTGG
Organism: Methylomirabilia bacterium; assembly: GCA_041489335.1. GTDB lineage: Bacteria > Methylomirabilota > Methylomirabilia > Methylomirabilales > 2-02-FULL-66-22 > 2-02-FULL-66-22. Next base: position 14,757 of record JBGPQZ010000030.1, on the reverse strand, counting down.
ATGTCCGATCTGCTGGGCAGATCGCCGATGCGATGGACCACACGCTCAAGGAATTCGGGCGGCTCGACATCCTGGTGAACAATGCGGCCGCGCCCGCGGGCGCCGATCGGGTGCCCGTCGTGCAGCTTTCGGAGGAGGCCTGGGACATCGTCTTGGACGTCAATCTGAAAGGAGCCTTTCTCTGCGCCAAGGCCGCAGCAAACGCGATGCTTGGCCAAAAGATTCGGGGCCGCATCATCAACATTGGGTCGGACAACAGCAAGGTCGGGCAGGCGAAGCTGGCGGCGTACTGTGCTTCGAAGTTTGGACTGGTGGGTTTCACGCAGGCCCTCGCCATCGAGCTGGCGCCCGCAGGAATTACCGTGAACACCATCTGCCCGGGTCCGGTAGATACTGAACGGGTGGACCATCTCGGCCGGCGTGAGGATGGAACGTACGACGAGACCCGGAGGGCTGAACGTATCAAGCAATTGGCCGCTGCGGTTCCGCTCGGTCGCCTCGCTACCCCGAAGGACGTGGCCGACCTCACTGCATTCCTCGCCTCGGATGATGCCGAATACATCACCGGACAAGCTATCAACCTTGTAGGCGGCCTCATCATGCACTGACGATAGCTAGAGGTTCTCGATCAGCACGGGGGGAATCGGGTCGGCGGGCCTGAAGCCGAAGACGCGCGAGAAGAAGTAGAGCTCCCCCTCCAACGCCCGGCAGATGTTCTCGGCCTTCCGGAAGCCGTGCTGCTCTCCCTCGAAAGGCACGTAGGCGGTGGAGACGCCCCGCGCGCGCAGGGCGTCGAACAAGATCTCGGCCTGATTCGGCGGGACAACCTTGTCCTCCAGCCCCTGGAAGAAGATCACCGGCCGGTCCAGGCCATCCAGGTGGTGGAGCGGCGAGCGGGCGACGTAGAGGTCGCGTCGCTCCGGGTACGGAGCGATGAGCGTGTCCAGGTAGCGCGACTCGAACTTGTGCGTGTCCGCGGTCAAGAGTTCCAGGTCGCTGATCCCGTAGTGGCTCGCTCCCGCGGCGAAGACTTTCCGAAAGGCGAGGCAGGCCAGCGTGGTGTAGCCGCCCGCGCTGCCGCCGCGGATGGCCAGGCGCCTGCCGTCCACGCGCCCCCGCGCGGCCAGGAACGTCGCCCCCGCGCAGCAGTCGTCCACGTCCACCACGCCCCACTCGCCGTAGAGCCGCTCGCGATAGGCCCTGCCGTACCCGGTGCTGCCCCCGTAGTTGACGTCCAGTATGGCGATTCCCCGACTGGTGTAGTACTGGATGTTCAGGCGGAGCGCCGTCCAGTGGCCGCGGTCGGGCCGCCGTGGATCATGACGACGAGCGGCGGCTTCTCGCCCTCGGGCCCGACGAAGTCGGAGTTCTTCGGTGGGTAGAAGAGGCCGTGCGCGGTCCGTCCGCCCAGGGTGGGGAACTCGATCGGCTCGGGGACCGAGAGATGGGCGGGGTCAATGCCGAGGCTGCTGGACCGACGGAGGATCTCCGCGCGGCGGCTCACGAGGTCGAGGCGGACGACCGACAGCGGTTCGACGGGGGATCCAGCCAGGAAGACCGCCTGGCGTCCGTGGCACTGAACCGATGCGTACTCGGTGGAGGGGAGAAAAAAGGGCGAGAGGCGCGCAGCCGCGACGTCCAGGTCGGAGAGGGACCACGTGCCGCGCCGGGTGTGGGCGCAGAGGATGTGCCCCGGCGCGGCGAACGCGTACTGCTTCATTCCGAAGACCCAGGGGGGCGTGGCGAACTCCGCGTCGAGGGGCGCCAGGGCCTCCACCTTGCCGTCACGATACCGGTAGAGGTTCCACCAGTCTGTTCGGTCGCAGACGAAGTGCAGGAGGCCGTCGGGGGACCAGAGGGGCTGGAGGGCCGATTCGCCGCGGCCGCCGGCGATGTGGTGCGCCTCGCCGAGGCTGCCGTCCTCCCGAACGGGCGCCAGCCAGAGCTCGGCCGCATCCCACGGCATGTGCGGGTGGCTCCAGGTCAGATACGCCAGCCACGCACCATCAGGAGAGAGGCGCGGCGCGGCGTAGAAGTCCCGACCGGAGGCCAGGATCTCGCCGGGTCCGCCCCGGTCCGCGTCGATCGCGACGACGGTGTTGGCCGGGCCGCCGGGCGCGCGGTGGTCTTCGCGCACGCAGATGATCCGGCGCCGCGTGGCGTCCCAGGTCAGGTCCGCGTACCGGAGATCCTCGCCGGGCGTGATGGGCTCTGGCGCATCGCCCGCCTGCCGAGGACGGTACAGCCGCTGGTCAGCGAAATTCGAGAAGTAGACCGTGCCGCCTACGACCAGATACGAGCCCCCGCCGTATTCGTGGACGCGCGTGCGGGCATTGAAGACCGGCGGGATGCAATCCTCCAGGCTCCCATCCGGCCGGCGTCGAACCACCACGTATCGCCCACCCTCGGTCGGCCGCATTTCGAGCCAGTAGATATCATCTCCGCATAGCTGGATCTCGCTGAGGCCCATCGAGCCCGAGGCGATCTGCCCTGCGGTGATCGGCGAACTCCACGAACCGTACGGCCGCACCTGCGGAGTGCTCATCTGCGCATTCCTCTCATCGTCGAGAAACGCTTGACAGCTTCCCTTCCGTGGCGAATGCTATCACAACTACTTTTCAGAGGACAGCCACGGGCGTGCGGCATGGACGCAGATCGCGAGAATCAATCACGTGACCATGCCCCCCCAACTCCCATGCGTTTCCGGCAGCCGTGAACTCATTCGAAGGAGAAGTGGAATGAAGCGTGAGATCAAGATCGGTGCGCTTGTCGTGCAGCCCGGGGAGAAGAAGTACGGACCGCTGAAGATCGCTACGCGACACGACGGGTCCGACATCTATGTCCCGCTGATGATCGTGAACGGGGCGAGTGACGGCCCGGTCCTCAACATCAGCTCGGGCTGCCACGGGGACGAATACGAGGGGGGCGAGGCCATCCGGCGGGCGTATCACGCGCTGAACCCGAAGCAGCTCGCCGGGGCGCTGCTCGGCGTCCCCATCATGAACCCGCTGGCCTTCGAGGCGGGGTATCGGCTCAGTCCCACGGACCACCTGAACCTCAACCGGACCTTCCCGGGCAAGGAGCGGGGCTTCTACACCGAGCGGCTGGCCTACGTCTACCTGAACGAGATCGTGAAGCGATCGGACTGCGTGGCGGACCTGCACGGGGGCGGGAACATCATGACGCTGGCCCCCATGGTGATCTACCGGGATCTGGGCGGCGAGGCGCTGGCCAAGCAGGCCTACGACCTGGCCCGCTCCACCGGCTTCGAGTGGTTCTGGAAGAGCGGCGGGGGTTGGACGGGGCCGGTCGTGATCGAGGCCCAGAAGGCGGGGATCCCCGCGGTGACGGTCGAGGTGGAAGGCGAGGGGCGCAACCGCGAGCGGGTCATCCGCAAGTTCGAGCAGATGATCGACACCATGCTCAAGTTCTACCAGATGGTCGAGGGGGCGCCCGCGCTGCCGGAGAAGGTCAACCACTTCGAGGGAACCTTCATGCACACCACGACCGGCGGCCTCTACCACCAGACGGCGGACGTCCTGGCGCACGTGAAGCAGGGCCAGGTGGTGGCCACCGTCTCGAACTACTTCGGCGAGGTGCAGGAGGAGATCCAGGCCCCCTACGACGGCGTCGTGATGTCCCAACGGACCTTCGGCGGCGTCGAGCCCGGCGGCTGGACCCTGATGGTGGGCAAGATCGTGTAGCCCGGCGCTCAACGCCTAGGCCACCGGCGAGCCGATGGGAGGGGTTGCGCGAAGGTCGCGCATGAGCTGCGCGAAGCCGGCGGGGTCGAGGGACTGCGGGCCGTCGCAGAGGGCGCGGGCGGGGTCGGGGTGGACCTCGACCATGATCCCGGCGGCGCCCACGACGATGGCGGCCTTGCTCATGGGGATCACCAGGTCGCGCCGGCCCAGGGCGTGGCTGGGGTCCACGATCACGGGCAGGTGGGTGACCTGCCGGAGGTAGGGGACGACCCCCAGGTCCAGCGTGTTCCGGAGGGCCCGCTCGAACGTCCGGATGCCGCGCTCGCAGAGGATGACCTGGGCGTTGCCCTCGAGGAGGATGTACTCGGCGGCGGCCAGGAACTCCTCCAGGGTGGCGCTGATGCCACGCTTCAGGAGTACGGGCTTGCCGATCCGGCCCACCTCCTTCAGGAGGTCGAAGTTCTGCATGTTCCGGGCGCCGATCTGCAGGCAGTCGGCGAGGGCGGCCACGGGGTCGAGCTGGTCGATCCGCATCACCTCGGTTACGATGGGAAGGCCGACCGCACGGCCCGCCTCGACCAGATACTCCAGGCCCTCATAGCCTAACCCCTGGAAGGTGTGCGGTCCGGTCCGCGGCTTGAACGCCCCTCCCCGGAGGATCTTCGCACCGGCCGCCCTGACCACGCGGGCCGCGACCAGGATCTGCTCCCGGCTCTCCACCGCACACGGCCCCGCGATGACGACGGGTTCTCGTCCCCACCCGATCTCCACCCCGCCCACGCCCACCACCGAATCGCCGGGATGGAAGTCCCGGCTCACCAGCTTGTACGGCTTGGTGACGTGGATGAGATCCTGGATCCCGGGGAGATCGCGGAACGGCTCCTCGTCCACGTAGCCCTGGTTCCCCAGGACCCCGATGGCCACCCGGTTCTCGCCCGGGATGGGCTGGGGCGTGAGGCCCAGGACCTTCACCGCCTCCACGACGACGGCGATCTGCTCCTCTGTGGCCCCGTGTTCCATTACGATGAGCATGGCGGCCTCCGCAGGGTGCCCTGCAGTGAAAGGGCACCCCGCTCGATCTTGCCCTCGTCCCATCTCCTCGTAGGATCTATTCGGACCGGAGGAAACCTCGCGCTACGAGGAGAGCCATCACTATAGTGGATGTGGCCCACCAATGGAATGGAATCCGCGTGGCCCCGTTTCGCCGATTGGTGTGGACGGCAGAACATACTTTCGTGCGCTGTTGAAGCACCGGTGTCGGCGAGATAAAGTTCCCCCCGCGTCGATCCGTGCGAACGGCGGATCGGGACATCCGGGACCGCCGGCTCGCTCGGCGCATTTCGATTGCCGATCCCGATCCACGGCCTGCGCCGCGGGGCTGGGCGTAGAGGAGGGGGAGTATGCAGCTTGCCAAGCGACTCGATCAGTTCAATGCCTACCTAGGCACCCAGATGAACGCGAAACTGATCCAGATGCGCCTCGAGGGGCGGGACGTCATCAACCTGGGGCTGGGTGACCCAGACGTGACGCCGCCGGCGCATCTGCTGGACGCCTTGCGGGAGGCCGCCGGCCACCCCGATCACCACCGCTACCCGAGCTTCTATTCCAACAGGCCGCTGAGGGAGGCGATCGTCGGCTGGTATCAGCGGCGGTTCGGGGTGACGCTGGATCCGGAGAGCGAGGTGATCCCCCTGCTGGGGTCCAGTGAGGGGCTCTTCATCATCCACTTCTGCCTGCTCGACGTCGGGGATACCGCGCTGGTCCCAGATCCTTCCTACCCGTCCTACGAAGCCGGGGTGAAACTGGCGGGCGGTCTCGTGGAGTCGGTGCCGCTCCTCAAGCAGAACGGCTTCCTGCCGGACCTGGATGCCATCCCGACCGAGGTGGCGAGGCGGGCCAAGCTGATCTGGGTCAACTACCCCAACAACCCCACGGCGGCCGTGGCCCCGCCCGAGTTCTACGGGAAGCTGATCGAGTGGGCGAAGGCCTACCAGGTAGTGGTGGTCCACGACAACCCCTACTCGGAGATCTGCCTCGATGATTGCCGCCCCCCCAGCTTCCTGCAATTCCCCGGCGCCAAGGAGGTGGGAGTCGAGTTCCACTCCCTCTCGAAGAGCTACAACTGCTGCGGCTGGCGGACGGGGATGCTGGTCGGTCACCGGGAGGTGATCGCCGGGATGGCGAAGATCAAGTCCCACTCCGATCGCGGCATGTCCTATCCCATGCAGTTGGCCGCCACCGCGGCCCTGAACGGGCCGGTGGACTTCATGGAGCCGCGCAATCGGACGTTCAGAGAGCGGCGGGACATCGTGGTGCAGGGCCTGCGGGCGGTGGGGCTGGAGGTGGAGTCGCCCAAGGCCACGTTCTACGTCTGGTCCTCCATCCCGAACGGGTTCACCTCGCGGGATTTCTGCTTCAAGGTGCTGGACGCGATCAATGTCTGGATGATCCCGGGCTCCATGTACGGGAAATACGGGGAGGGGTATCTGCGGATCGCCCTGACCCACCCGGCGAAGCGCCTGGCCGAAGCCATGGTTCGACTGAAGGAGTTCATGGGCTAGCGGCCAATCGCACCTTCGACCCGTCGCGCGACCGATCCAGGACTGCGACCAGCCGCTCGCGACGCTTTCACCCATGTGGGGAGGATTGATATGGTTCAGATCGATGTCACCTATCGGGGGGGCCTTCGCTGCGAGGCGGTGCACGGGCCGAGCGGCCAGCGGCTCGTGACGGATGCACCGGTGGACAATCACGGGAAGGGAGAAACCTTCTCCCCGACCGACCTCGTGGCGACCGCCTTCGGCTCCTGCCTCTTTACCATCATGGGCATCGTGGCGGAACGGGAGAAGATCGACCTCACGGGCATGCGCGTCACGGTCAGCAAGGAGATGTCCGCCGAGCCACCGCGCCGGATTGCCCGGTTGACCGCCCGCATTGTGATGCCCTGCCGCCTGGAGGAGAAGCAGCGGGTGAAACTGGAGAACGCCGCCAGGACCTGCCCCGTGCACCAGACCCTTCAAGGGAACGTCGAGATGCCGATCGAGTTCGTCTACCCGTAGGGGGACGCACACGCCCACCCGATCCAACCGCCAATCCGCCGCGAGCGAATTGGCGGTTCTTTTTCGATGGGGAGGCCTAGCCGTAGATCTCCCCGGCTCGGTATGCGGCCCAGGCGGTCTCGAACCAGGCGTCGGTCTGCGGCAGCGGTCGGCGCGGGACCCACGCGCTCGTCACCGTCCCGTCCGGCCTCGCCGTGGTCTCCAGCACCTGCCCCAAGAACTCGGGATTCGGCGGCAGGAAGTTCCATGCGGAGCCGAGCTTGGCATGGGCCGGCGTTCCGGCCGGGTCGAGGACCACCGAGGAGCCGCGGCTCCCCGCCCCGCTCTCCACGGCGAAGCGGATCGCCTCCAGGTAGACGAGGTGGGCGAAGCAGAGCTGGCGCGTGTTCCAGGCCTCGCGGAGCTCCTGCCGTGGGGCCTGGCAGCCCTCCGAACTGATCCGCCGCCACTGGGCGCGGGCCTCATCCAGGGCGCGGCAGAGCTCCGCCCGCGAGCGGATGTGGGCCCCGGCCCGCGTCATGCGTTGCTGCAGCTCCCGGCGCTCGTCCCGCCAGGGCCGTCCGCCGCGGCACTTCGCGCCCCAGCCCGCGGCCTCATACGCCGCCCGCTCCAGGGCCGCGGCGAAGCGCGCGGGGTCGAGGGAACGATCCCGATACCGCCCGGCGATGAACTCGGCGGCGCGGAAGCCGCCCACCTGCCCCGAATTGAGCGCGGAGCCGCCGGGCCGGTAGATGCCGTGCGAGCCGTTCACCTCGCCCACGGGGAAGAGATGGCGGAGGTTCGAGGACTCCCACCACAGGTTCGCCGCCAGGCCCCCGTTGTTGTGCTGGGCGCAGACGGCGATCTCGAGGGGCGCCGCCGCGAGGTCGATGCCGTGCTCGCGGTAGAGCTGGATGGCGGCCGGATTCATGACCTCCAGGCGGGCGAGCGGGGTTGCCTGCAGGGCGCGGGACTTCACGAGGTAGGCCCGCGCCTCCTCGCGGAGGTCGTCGAAGGTAAAGCCGGCCGGGTTCTGGCGATAGTCCAGGAAGACCCGCCGTCCCTTGATCACGGTCTCGAGGTACACCAGGATGTCCACGATGGACGACCCGCCGGCGATCTTCCGGGAGTCGAAGGGCCACTGATAGCCCTTCAGGAAGACCATGGAGTGCATCTCGCCGGACGAGGCGAAGTAGTCCCGCAGGAACTCGCGGGGATCGCTTGCCCCGTCGGGGGCGGTGCTGATGAATCGCGGAATGACCTGCATGTAGGTGCCGGAGACGTTCCAGCGGAACCCGATGGACGCCAGCCCGTACTGGGACTCGGGAAGGTTCTGGGCGCCCGCGCCGGCCAGGAGGGCGACCCCGATCCCGCCCGAGTGCCCCTCGGGGTAGACGCTGGTCTGGTAGAGGCCGCCGGGGCCGCCCGTGGCGTAGACGACGTTCTCGGCCTGGTACGCCTCCATCCGGCCGCGCCCGGTGAGGGCCAGCGCCCCCGCCGCGCGCCGGCCGCCCGGCTCCTCCACGGTGAGGAGCGCGATGACGAAGCGGTCCTCTTTGACCGGAATCTCGAAGCGCCGCACCTCGCGGATGAGGGCGCGGCACATCTCCTGCGAGGTGTACGGGCCGATGGAGGTCGCCCGCTGCCGGGGATCGTGGTCCGTCTTGTAGCCCACGAACTGGCCGTGCCGGTCGGTGGGGAACGGCAGTCCCAGCGTCACCAGGTGGAGGAAGGCGCGCGCGGAGCCGCTGGCCTCGACCAGGGCCAGGTCTCCGTGCATGCTCCCGCCGGTGAAGTAGGTCTCCGCCATGGCGGCGGGCGAGTCGGCGTCGTCGCCGCACATGGAGAGCTTGTAGTAGGTCTGCTTGTCGCTGCCGGTGTTGATGGAGGTCCCTTTCTCTAGTCCCTCGGTCAGGATCAGGACGTCCTCGACCCCCTGCCGGCGGAGCTGGACCGCGGCGTTGAGACCCGCGGCCCCGCTGCCGATCACCAGCGTGTGGACCCGGATGCATGGCAGGCGGCGACTGTGGCCGCCCTCGGCACCTACCGTCAGCGTGGTTCTCTCCATGGCGCGCCCTTCCTTCCTCGTGCCACTTGCCCGATGCCCAGCAGCCCGTGAAGTGCCGGGCGGGCAAGCCGAGTCGTGGGCCCCTCCCTGCCCGCGGAGGCCGCATGCAGCATCGGTCGCACGCCCTCGACTGTCAAGGCAAAAGCCGCCGGGTTTGGCCTTGACGCCACTCCTCCTGTCGTGGTACCGAGCGGGGCAGTGCGGGATCCCCGGCGGAGGTCCTGCTCAGCCCAAACGTTAGCGAAGGAGGCAGGCCGATGCGGGTCTATCTGGTGCGGCACGGCGAAGCGACGCCGGAGACGATCGATCCGGAACAGCCGCTCAGCGAGCGGGGGCGGGACGGCGTCGTGCGCCTGGCCCATCACGCGGCGGCGCTCCACCTGGGCGTGACGGAGATCTGGCATTCGCCCAAGCTGCGGGCGCGCCAGACGGCCGAGGTCCTGGCGGAGCACCTAGTGCCGCCCCGCGGCCGTCGCGAGATGGACTGGCTGACCCCCATGGCCGATCCATCCATCGCCGCCGAGGCGCTGGCGCTGGTCGACGAGCCGGTGATGCTGGTCGGACACCTGCCGCACCTCGGCCGGCTGGCCTCGCTCCTCTTGGTGGGGGATTCCGCCAAGGGGCTCCTGCGCTTTCCGAACGCGGCGCTGGCCTGCCTCGACCGGTCCGAGGACGGTTGGCTCCTCGCGGGAATGCTGACGCCGGCACTCCTCGTGCCCCCCGCGTAGGGGCGCGACTCCGCCGTTCGATTCGGGACTGGTGAACGCGGCGGAGTTGGTATACAGTGCGGCGCGCGGCCGGCGGGCACGGGGCACGGGGCAGAGGACAGAAGGCAGAGGACAGAGGACACGGGGCAAATGGGGCAGGCGCGGGCGCTTCTCGTCGCCTGCCGGCGGGAGACCGGAGGGGGCAGCTTCCATGGGAGAGATCGTTCTCCTGATCCTCGGGGGGCTCCTGGGCGGGGCGGTCGCCTGGGCGTGGGCCACGCAGAGGTGCCGCGGCGCCCTCGCGGCGCAGCTCCGGGATCTGGAGGCCCGCCTGGCGACCCAGGAGGGGACCGCCGAGGAGATGCGGAAGCAGCTCCAGCGTGCCCGCGAGGAGGCGAGTGCGCTCCAGGAGGCGCTGCGGGCCGCCACGGCCGAGAAGGCGGCGGCCGAGGCCCGCCTGGCCGAGGCCAAGGCGAGCGTGGAAGAACAGCGCCGGCTCCTGGAGGAGGCCAAGGGGCGCCTCACCGAGACCTTCCAGTCGCTGGCGGCGGAGACGCTGCGCAACACCAACGAGGACTTCCTCCGGCTGGCCGATCAGCGGTTCAAGGTGCTCACACAAGAGGCGGCCGGCGAGCTGGAGGCGCGGAAGACCGCCATCGAGACCCTGATTCTGCCCCTGCAGCAGAGCCTGGATGTCTATCAGAAGGAGGCGCGGGAGCTGGAGGAGAAGCGGCTGCGAGAGATCTCCGGCGTGGGCCAGCAGCTCAACCGGGTGGCCGAGGCGCAGACGGCCCTGCAGCGCGAGACGGCCAACCTGGTGACCGCCCTGCGGAGCCCCCAGGTCCGGGGCCGCTGGGGGGAGATTGCCCTCCGGAAGACGGCCGAGCTGGCCGGCATGACCAACTACTGCGACTTCTTCGAGCAGGAGAGCGTGGCGGCCGAGGGGGGGCGGCTGCGGCCGGACATGATCGTGCGCCTGCCCGCCAAGCGCGAGATCGTGGTGGACGCCAAGGTGGCACTCCACGGCTACCTGGAGGCGGTCGAGGCGACGAGCCCGGAGCAGCGCGAGGCGGCCCTCATCCGCCACGCCCAGCAGGTCCGCACGCACGTGAAGCGGCTGGCCTCCAAGGAGTACTGGAGCCAGTTCCCCCAGGCCCCGGAGTTCGTGGTGCTGTTCATCCCCGGCGAAGCCTTCTTCGCGGCGGCGGCGGAACGGGATCCGAGCCTGCTCCAGGATGCGCTGGCGAACCACGTCCTGATCGCGACGCCGACCACCTTCATTGGTCTCCTGCTCACCGCCGCCTACGGCTGGCGCCAGGAACAGGTGGCCGAGAACGCGCAGCGGGTCAGCGATCTCAGCCGTCAGGTGCACGAGCGGCTGGCGACGCTCGTCGAGCATTTCTCCCGGATTGGCAAGGCGTTGGAGAATGCGGTGGAGGCCTACAACCGGGCAGTCGGCTCCCTGGAGACTCGGGTCCTACCGGCCGCCCGCCGGTTCGAAGAACTGGGTGCGGGCGGGCCCAAGGAGATCCCGGGCCTCGAACCCCTGGCCCACGCCCCACGGGCCCTGGCGGCTCGCGAGGAGACCGAAGAACGGGAATCGGTTGACAGGCCCTGACGCATTCGCTAGCCTTCGACCGAGGCGATCGGTCGCTCGGGCGGGCACGACGCATGGGGCCGGCGACGGCAAGCAATCACACGCGGAGGACGGGGCGATGGCCGAGCGCGAAGAGATGGAGGTGGATGTCCTCACGGTCCAGGGCTGGTGTCGCGGCAGCATCACCCTGCCGGCGGGGGGCCGCCTCCTGGACTACCTGAACACCAAGCCCGGGATGATCGCCCTGACCAAGGTGGTGGACGCGGCCGGGAAGTCGCGGCCATTCGTGGCGATCAATACCGCACAGGTGCTTGCCATCCGACCCCGGCCGCGCGAGTGATGTCCGCCTGTCACCGGCGAGCGGCGCCGCGCATCGGCGAGTGGGGTCGGCTCGGAGATCGGCCATGAGACAGCCGGGATCGCGTCCGTCCCGGGTCGGGAAGGCGATCTGCCTGGCCCTCCTGGGCGTCCTGACCGGCGTGATCGGGCTGGACCCGACCCACCCGGGATGTCCCGCGGGGGCCGCGGCCGCCGCGGGCGAGACGATCGAGGCGCGGCTCTGGGGCACGGTCCGGTCGGTGCCGACTGGCACCCACCTCGTCATCATGACCCCGGAGATGACCCCGCTCCAGGTCCGGCTCCTGGGGGTGGAGCTGCCGGACCCGCCCCGCACGGCGCCGGCCGCCTTGCCCGGGCAGCCGTTCGGGCCCGAGGCCGCGGCGTACGTGCGCGAGCTCTTGACGGGCAAGCAAGTGCGCTTCGACAGTTACGGGACCGACCGTGCAGGACGCATCCTGGCGGTGGTCTGGCTGGGCGAGATCAACGTGAACCTCACTCTGATCAAAGAGGGCCTGGCCTGGGTGGATCCCTCCGTGACGAATGGCTTCGTGCGGGCCCCCCTGGAGGTCGCCGAGCGACAAGCCCGAGTCGCCAAGTACGGGCTGTGGGCTCTTCCGAATCCGGAGGCGCCGTGGGAGTATCGCAAGCGCCACAACCTGCCGGCCGAATGACCCTCCGGTACGCGTCCTGCCCGGCGATCTGCGGCGTGGTTCCGCCGCAGGCGACCACCCCCAGCCGCAGGGGGTGGGTGGCCCCATGAGTCCCGTGCACCCGGACGCGTCCGACCTCTCCCCGGTTTCCCCGGAGGATCTGGCCCTCGTCGAGGCCTTCCGTCAGCGCTACCCGTTCGCCCTGGACCCCTTTCAGGAACAGGCCATCGCGCACATCCAGCGGGGTGAATCGGTCCTCGTCTCCGCCCCCACGGGGGCGGGCAAGACGCTGATCGCCGAGTTCGCCATCTACCGCGCGCTGGCCGAGCAGGGCCGCGTGATCTACACCACGCCGCTCAAGGCGCTGAGCAACCAGAAGTTTGCCGACTTCACCCGCCAGTACGGGGGCGAGCTGGTCGGGATCCTGACGGGAGACGTGAAGGTGAACCCCCGGGCGCCGATCCTGGTCATGACGACCGAGATCCTGCGCAACCTGCTCTTCACCGATCAGCCCCGGGAGATCACGACCGCGGTGCTCGACGAGTGCCATTACCTGGGGGACGAGGGGCGCGGCAGCGTCTGGGAAGAGATCATCATCAACGCCCCGCCCACCATCCAGCTCGTCGGGCTGTCCGCCACGGTGAGCAACCTCCACGAGATCGTGGCCTGGGTGAGCCAGGTGCACCGGCCGATCCGCCCGATCCTGCACACCGTCCGGCCCGTCCCGCTCCAGTACCTGCTCTGCCACCAGGACGGGGAGATCGGGTCGCTGGAGGCCGCCCGGCGCCCGCCCGCCCCGGCGCCCACCCTCAGATTCCGCGGCCGCGAGGCCGCCCGGGACCGGCGGGACTTCCAGCGGCACTGGGACCGGCGGCGGCCGGCGAGCCCGAACCAGGTCATCCCGGAGCTCCGCGAGCGGCGCTGGCTGCCGGTCATCTACTTCATCTTCAGCCGCGCCGGCTGCGAGCGGGCCCTCCGGCGCTACCTGGAGGAGGGGGACTCGGTCCTGGACCCGTCGCGCCTCCCCGAGGTGGAGGAGGCCATCGGCAACACCCTGCGGGACTACCCCAGCATCGTGGCCGAGACGGAGGTGAACTCCCTCCTCCTCACGGGGCTCCGCCACGGCGCGGGCATGCACCATGCCGGCATCCTGCCCGCCTTGAAGCGCCTGACCGAGGTCCTGTTCGAGCGGGGGCTGGTCAAGGTGGTCTTCGCCACCGAGACCATGAGCCTCGGGATCCACATGCCGGCCAAGAGCGTCGTCATCCAGGGGGTACGGAAGCGGAGCGACGCCGGCTTCCGCCAGCTCACCCTGAACGAGCTGACGCAGATGGCGGGCCGGGCCGGGCGGCGCGGCATCGATCCCGAGGGCAAGTGCGTGATCGCCCTGGACAGCCCGGAGGCGGAGGAGGAGGTGCGGGAACTCCTCGGCGGCACGCCGGAGCCGATCCAGAGCCAGTTCCGCGTGAGCTACAGCTCCGCCGCCCTCCTGGTGGACCTCTACCGGGAGCCAGCCGCCGTCCGCCGGGTCATCGAGCGGAGCTTCGGCCAGTTCCAGAATTGCCGGCGCATGGCGCGCCTGGAGGCGGAGCGGGCGGAGCTCCTCCAGCGGCTGGCCAAGGCCGAGGGGATCGAGTCGCCGTGCTGCACGCTGATGGACCTGGTGGCCTACCGCGAGAAGCGGGCCGCCCTGGAGGCGGAGCGCGAGCGGGTCCGGCGACTCGGCCTGGGGGGCCGGGGAAAGGGCCGTCGCCGGGGCGGAGCCGCCGCCTCTCCCTGGTCGGAGGATCTGCACGAGGCTCGGCAGCGGCTGGAGACGATGGCCCTGGACCTGTCCCAGATCCCCTGCCACCGCTGCCCGCACCGGGGCGAGCAGGAGCGGCAGCTCAAGCGGTCCGATAAGGTTCGGCGTGCCCTGGAAGAGCGCGGGCGGAGCCTCCACGACCTGACGGAGTCCTACTGGGAGCAGTGCCTGCGCGTGGTGGAGGTGCTCACGCACTTCGGCGCCCTGGACGGGACGACGCTCACCCCCGTGGGGCGGCTGATCGCCTCGATCCGACACGACAACGAGCTCCTGGTGGCCCGGGTGGCGTTCTCGGGTCTCCTGGAAGGCCTCGCGCCGGCCGAGACGGCCGCGCTCCTCTCCTGCGTGGTGGAGGAGCCGCGGGAGACCGAGACGCTCTTCGCCCGCCAACTCTTCAAGCGACTCCCGCATCTGCGACGGCGGGTGGAGGCGCTCGAGCGGCTGGCCGAGGAGGTCGGCCGCGTCCATGGGAGCCGCCAGGTGTTCCGGCCGGTCTCGATGCACACGACCTTCCTGGCCGTGACCTACGAGTGGGCAGCGGGCGAGGAGGATTGGATCCGGCTGATCCGCAACCACTTCGGGGGCCACGAGGGGGATCTCATCCGGGCCTTCCGCCGTCTGATCGACCTCTCGCGGCAACTGGCCGAGAGCCCCGTCCTGCCCGCCACGCTCCAGGAGACGCTCCAGCAAGCGATCAAGATGCTGGACCGCGGCATCGTCCTCGAGTCCGCGCTGATCTAGTGTTTGATTGCAGCACTCCTCGATATTACCCTCACTGCACGCGGGCAATCGGCAGGGAAACCCATTCCTATGGCAGGGGTGCCATTTCATGCCGCAGAAACTTATCTAG
>JBGPQZ010000029.1:0-17457 GCA_041489335.1 Methylomirabilia bacterium | reverse complement strand
CGGTTCGGGGGCGGGGGCGGCGGAGGCACCACAGCCACGGCCGGCTTCGGCTTGTTGAAAAAGACGGTCCGGACGTCCTGGCTCGTTGTCCCGTCCGGCTCGCTGGCACTCACCACGATGGCATTGGGCCCCTCCCGGAGGGTCACGGGCGCCGTCACGACGAGGGACTTTTGGGGGGTGCGCTCCGTCTGCTGGTGGATCTCCACGCCGTTTTGGGTCACGCTGACCTTGGCGACGCCTTTACTGGAAGTCACCATGGCCGTCACCACACTCGTTTCCTCGGCCACGCGCGCCTTGTCCTCCGGGTAGCGGAACGCCACCGTGAGCGGGGCCCGCTTCTCGTAGTGGACCGTGCGCACCTCCTGGTGGATCTTCCCATCCGCCTCCGTTGCCGTGACGACCAAGGTGTTCGGCCCGTCGCGGAGCGTGAGGAGCAGGTTGACCGGGAGGCCCGATTGGGGGGTGCGCTCGTCCTGACGGGAGACCTCTACCCCATTGAGCGTCACGGTCACCCGGCTGACCCCCTTGCCACCGGAGACCACCCCCGCGAGCGCAATGCTTTCCTGTTCCACGCGGACTTGGTCTGCAGGGGTGGTAAGCGTGAGCTGGAAGGCGGGTGGGGGAGGCGAGATGACGACGGGGGGTGCGGGTGCCATGGGTGCCGGCAGAAGTCGGGAGGGGGTGGCCACCGCGAGCGGCGGAGTGGGTTTGTCGTAGTAAAGCGTCCGGGCCACCTGCTGGGTGGTCCCGTCCGGATCCACGGCCGTCACAAGGAGGACGTTCTTCCCCTCTTGGAGCTGGAGCGGAACGTTCAGCAGAACCTCATTCTTGGGTGGGCCCGTCTCCTCCTGACGAGCCACCTCCTGGCCGTTGAGAGTCACAGTGACCCGGACCACGCCCTTGCCACCCGTCGCCGTGCCGGTGAGGGTTATATGATCGGAGCTCAAGCGGGATTGGTCTTTGGGTTGGATGAGAGCGATCCCCAAGGGCGCGGGCCGAGGTCGATCCACCGCCACCACCTGGAAGGAGACACGCAGTGACCCTATAATCGGCACACGGCCACTGCTCTCCATCTTCACCAACTGTCGGGCCTCGGGCGCATACCAGGCCTTGATTACAGCCATACTGTGCATAAAGTTGGATCCGCCGTGGAGCGTGAAGGCAATCCGAAAGGCCTTGAACGTACCGGCGGGAACACGAAGATCCTCGTATGCGTCGACGCTCCAGATGCACCTCATGAGTTCTGACCCGACTTTCACATCAGATCTCGCCCACTTGCCCACCTCCAGAGGCCAGACCAACGGCAGCGGGGGGTCGAACTCCTCGTCCTTAGTCTTCGCCAGGCCCAGATCCTTCGAGAGGTGGATCTCCTTTCCTGGTCCCGCCGAGAAGATGTACCGGTCTCCCTCGATCCGGATCAGCTCGTAGGCCCCGTCGTCCCGGATCCACTTCTCGCCCAGGGTGTAAGTGGGCCGCTCGGCTCGCGGTTTCGGCTGGTCGGATGCGCTCACAGCAGGCGGGCTCAGACACACGCAGATGGCGACCCCGGCCAAGAGCCACAGGATACGCCGGACGCCCTTCATCACTGCCACCGCCTTGCCTCAAGACAGAACGGCACCTGAGTCTGACCGTGCCCAGGTGCCGCCCGTCTCTTCACGATCAAGCCCCCGCGCTTGCCCCCGATACTCTGGAGGCCTGCCCTAGACTCCGATAGTTGACCATTTAAACTCACCCCTTGTCAACACCAATTGGGACTAATTGGGACTAACGATGTCTTGACGGTCTCTCCCTGGCGATGTTAGCCTTTCCTCGCCATGAAGACGCGCGCCATGCAGCTCCTGGACAAGGCAGACATTCCGTACGAGGTCCGCGAGTTCCAGGAGGAGGAGCTTTCGGCCAACGAGGTGACCGAGAAGCTCGGCATCCCATTGGCCCAGGTCTTCAAGACCCTGGTCGTGCGCGGGGACCGCACCGGCGTCCTGCTGGCGTGCCTCCCCGGGACCACCACGCTCTCCCTGAAGGCACTGGCCAGGGCCTCGGGGAACAAGCAGGTGGAGCTAGTCGAGACGGACGAGATCTTGCGGCTCACCGGCTACATCCGGGGCGGCGTCTCGCCCCTCGGTGGCAAGAAGGCGTACCCGGTGTACGTGGACCAGAGTGCGTTGGAGCAGCCAAGGCTGAGCGTGAGCGCCGGGATGCGCGGCATGCAGCTCTTCCTGACACCGCAGAACCTCATTCAGGCTACCCGCGGGACGGTGGCGCCCCTCGGCGACCCCACTGGATCAGGTGGTCCTCCCCAGCGGAAGCGCCATGACGGATGAGCACGCCCTGATCTCGGCTTCCAAGAGCGGCGACCCCGCGGCCCTGGAGGCTCTGGTCCGCACCCACCAGGGTCGCGTCTACGGCTTCGCCATGCGGATGTGCCGGAACGTGGAGGACGCCAAGGACATCCTGCAGGAGACCTTCCTGGGCATGATCCGCTCGCTCCAGGAGTTCCGCGAGGAGAGCAAGTTCACCACCTGGCTCTACCGGATCGCCTCCAACGCCTGCCTCAAGAAGCGGCGGCGCGGGGTGCACGACCCCACCCCCGAGCAGGAGCTGTCGTTGGACGAGCTGATGCCGCGGCCCGACGCCGAGGGGCGGCGGCCCGAGATCGCCGACTGGTCCGAGGACGCGGAGGGCGCGCTGCTTCGGGGCGAGCTTTCCGAGCGGATGGAGGCCGCCATCGACAAGCTGCCGCGCGAGTACAAGATCGTCCTCCTCCTGCGCGACGTGGAAGGGCTCTCGGCGGAGGAAACCGCCCAGGCACTCAACCTCTCGGTGGCCGCGGTGAAGTCCCGCCTGCACCGCGCCCGCCTCTTCGTCCGCCGCGAGCTGGCCGGGTATTTTGCAGACAAGGCGAAAGATCCAGAGTAAACAAGAAGCGGGCCAAGCTGCCTTGGCGCTCACACCGCTGAACTGAATCCACCCCCGACTTTTTGGATCAAAGCCGATGAGTGACGAGAAGCCGATGAACTGCCGCGAACTGTTCGAGCGTCTGTCCGAATACGTCGACGGGGAATTGTCCCAGGAGCTCTGCCAGGAGATCCGGAAGCACCTGGACGGATGCGATCCCTGCGTGAACTTCGCCAAGACGCTGAAGACGACCGCCGACCTCTGCCGCCGGCTTCCCTCCAAGCCGATCCCCCCCGAGGTCGCGGCTGACCTGCGGAGTTTTCTCACCTCCCACATGCAGAAACCCTGCTAGCCGCGCCGTCAGACCGGCCTCCAGCCGCCAGCCTCTCTTGCACGATATCGCTCCGCCGGATCCCTTGGCCTTGAATCCTTTCCCCTGCAATGGGATCATACCGTGCGAAGGGCATCACACACCCTGCACGACGTAGACGGCAGGTCTCGTTGGCAGGATGAATCGACGCAGGCTGCGCAAGAAGCGCCGTCTCTCGGGTGAGAAGCCCGGCAACTCCTGACGGGCGGCACCTGCGGCCACAAGGGCAAGAGAAGGAGGCAGCGGGCAATGAGAAGTCGAGTGTGGGTCTTGGCAGCGATCGGGGTGTTCCTCTCGGCGTGCGCGGCGGGCGGAATGGGTGCGGCGACCGCCCCCGGCTATCCACCCGCCGTCTACAACCAGCGGGTGGCCACCGAGGACATCAACATCTACTGGACTTGCACACGCAGCGCGGAACAGGTCCAAATCGAAGGCGTCGCGCAGAACACCAGGGGTGGGCAGGTGAGCTTCGTGGAGCTGGAGTTCGCCGGCGCGGACGCCCATGACCGCTATGTGTCGAACGCGACTACCGCTCTCAAGGACATCGTCCTCCAGACGAACCAGGTGTCCCCCTTTACCATCCAACTCCGACCCACGGGCGGGGAGAGCCGGTTCGATCTCTTTTACAAGTACAACGTGGATGTGGCCGTCGGCAAGAGTCCTCAGGAACGGTTCATGGCGCGCGACGTCTGCTCGCCGACCCAGCACCAAATCCAGAGATAGCCAAGGAGTCGAGACTGCCTCCTCCTCCCACCCATTGACGAACCCCCTGGGTTGACATAAGGTGAACCTGTTTGTCGGCGTCAGCCAACAGCGACTCTGAGCGAACGTCATGAGCGATATGGATGACTTCTCTCGGGACCCTGCGTCTCGAGGCAGGCCAGAACGGCATCCCCTCTTTCCGAGGGTCGTCCTCTTTCGCCACCATTCGATCACCCCCCGCCTTGCTGCGAGTTCTTCCCGAATCCTTTCCGGTGGTTCTGGCCCTTATTAGGAAGTGACGTCTGTCACCATACGCGGAGACTGCCATGAAGGCCTCGCTCGGAACCCTGATCGGATGGTTGACCCTCTCCACGCTCCTCATGGCCACGCCTCTCTTCGCGCACTTGGCGTCGGCCGAGACAGCCCCGGGTGCGGACCTCAGCCTGGCCGATGCCGTGAAGCTGGCCGTGGAGACGCACCCGGCGCTCCGGGCCGCCGCCCATCAGGTGGCCGCAGTCGCGACCGGGATCGACCAGGCACGGGCAGGCTTCCTCCCGCGCGTGGAGTTCTCCGAGGGCGTCACGCGGAGCGACACTCCGGTCTATGCCTTCGGCTCCCTGCTCAACCAGGGGCGGTTCACGGCGGCCGACTTCGCCGTGGACAAGCTGAACCATCCGGACGCCATCACCAACTGGCGGACGAACCTCACCGGAAGCGTCCCCCTCTTTCTGGGGGGCCGAACCCTGCTCGGCTACCAGCAAGCCCGGATCGGGCGCGAGGCGGCCGAGCTGGGTCGTGCGCGCCTGGAGCAGGAGGTCATCTTCGGCGTCGTGCGCGCCTACCACGCGATCCTCCTCGCCGAGGAGGCCCAGGCAACCGTCGAGGCCGCCGTGCGCACCGCGGAGGCCAACCTGGCGGCGGCCGAGGCGCGCTACGAGGCCGGCATGGTCGTGGCCTCGGATGCCCTGGCGGCGCGCGTGCGGCTGGCCCGTCTCAAGCAAGAGGCCATCGCCGCGGGAAACCAGGTCCGCCTCTCCCGCGCCGCCCTGAACGAGGCCCTGGGGCTGCCGCTGGATCGGCCGCACCGGATCACCGGCCGGCTCGAACTCGCGCCGCCACAGCCGGAGCGCCTGGAGGGACTGGAGGCCGTGGCGCGCCAGGGCCGGCCCGACTACCGGCAGGCCGAGCTGGAAGAGCAGCGGCTCGAGAAGGATGTGCTGCGGGCCAAGGGCACCCTGCTCCCCACGCTGCACCTCATGGGGAATTACGAGATCAACAACCTGCGGCTGGCGACCGACGGGCAGGATAGCTGGTCGGTCGGGCTGGTCCTCAACTGGAACCTCTTCAACGGCGGCGGCGACCGGGCCCGGATCGTGGAAGCCCAGGAGAACCAGCGGCGGGCCGCGGCCCTGAAGGAGCGGCTGGGCAACGTCATCGCCCTGGAGGTCCACGACGCCTTCCTCGCCCACCAGACGGCCCGCGAGTGGGTGACGGTGGCCCGGGAAGCCGTAACGGCCGCCGAAGAGAGTCTGCGCATCGTGAAGGACCGCTACGAGGCCGGCCTCACCACCATCGTCGAGCTCCTGGACAGCGAGACGGCCCTCACGGCCGCCCGGACGAATCTCACCCGGACCCTCTATGACGCGACGGTCAGTCAGGCCCGGCTGGATCTCAGCCTCGGCCGCCTCGACCGCGCGAGGTTTTGAGCCATGCCGACACGCGCACGAACCGTCGTCCCCCTGCTCCTCGTTCTGCTCGTCGTCGCCTGCGGCAAGGAGCCGGCCCACCCACCCAAGGCGGCGGAGCCGCCGGTGGTGCGTGATGTGATCGTCGGCCTGGTCGCCTCCAGCGACAGGGAGGAGACCGCCGAGGTGACCGGGACGGTGAAGTCCCGGACCTCCACGACCATCTCCAGCAAGATCGTGGGGCGGATCCTCGCCTTGCACGCGCGCGAGGGGGGCGAGGTGGAGGCCGGCCAACTCCTGGTCGAGCTGGAGGCTCAAGACCTGGCGGCGCACGTCCGCCGGGCCGAGGCGGGTTTGGCCGAGGCTCAAACGGCTGTGGCCGAAGCGGATCGAGCCATCGCCGCCGCCACGGCCGCCCGGACCGCCGCCCTGTCGCAGCACGAGCTGGCCGTCGCGACGCTCACGCGCTATCAGCGACTGCTGGACCGGAAGGCCGTGGCCCCCCAGGAATACGACCAGGTGTCGGCCCGGCAGCGGGCCGCCGCGGCCGACGTGGAGCGGGCCGCAGCCGAGGTGGAGGCCGCGCAGGCAAGGCGGCAACAGGTCCTGGCCAGGATCGAATCGGCCAAGGCCGAGATCGCCAGCGTCAAGGTGATGGAGAGCTACGCCAAGATCGCGGCTCCCATCGCGGGTGTCGTCACCGTCAAGCATGCCGACGTGGGGTCGCTGGCGGCCCCCGGCGCGCCGATCCTCACCCTCGAGGACAGCCGCCGGCACTGGCTGGAGATCGCCGTGCCCGAGTCGCAGGTAGGAGGAATCCGACGCGGACAATCCCTGCGGATCGCCGTCGAGGCCGCCGGCATCGCCGCCAGCGCGAGCGTGAGTGAAGTCGTCCCCCTGGCGGATCCCTCCACGCGGACCACCCTCGTCCGGCTGGATCTCCCGGCCTCGTCACGCCTGCGGTCCGGTCAGTACGGCCGGGCCTGGATCCCCGTGGGTCGCCGGCAGGTCCTCCAGGTGGCCCGCGAGGCGCTGGTGGAGCGCGGCCAGCTCCAGGGCGTCTACGTGGTGGGCCAGGACAACGTCGCCCGCTTCCGCCTGATCCGGACCGGCCAGGCACGCCTGGGCAGCCTCGAAGTCCTGTCCGGCCTCACCAGCGGAGAGTACGTCGTCCTGACCGGCGTCGAGCGCGTGACCGACGGGGCACGCATCGAAGGCGTGAAGAAGTAGAAAGGCAACCGATACCCATGACAGTACAGCCGCCGCAGGTGACACCGCCAGAACCCGAGCCGTACATCGGCCCGCTGGGCATGGCCGGCCGCATGGCGCGGTTGTTCATCGACTCCCGGCTGACGCCCCTGATCATGGTCGCCTCGCTCCTCCTCGGCGCCTTCGCCATCTTCGCCACCCCGCGCGAGGAAGAGCCGCAGATCATCGTGCCCGTGATGGACGTCTTCGTCCAGATGCCCGGGGCGGCCGCCAAGGAGGTCGAAGAGCGCGTCACGATCCCCATGGAGAAGAAGCTGATGGAGATCCCGGGCGTGGAGTACGTCTACTCCACCAGCAGCCCGGGGATGAGCTTCGCCATCGTCCGTTTCAAGGTGGGCGAGGACGAGGAGAAGAGCATCGTCAAGCTGTACAACAAGATGTACGCCAACTTCGATCTCATCCCGCCCGGCGCCTCGACCCCGCTCATCAAGCCGCGCTCCATTGACGACGTGCCCATCCTGGCGCTCACGTTGTGGAGCGATCGGGTGGACGGCTACACCCTGCGTCGGATCGCCGCCCAACTCGACGACCAGATCAAGGACATCCCCGACGTCTCGGAGACCCGCCTCCTGGGGGGTGAGCGCCGGCAGGTACGCATCCTGCTCGATCCGGCGCGGCTCGCCGCCCACCGATTGGCCCCGGCCATGGTCGTGGGGGCGCTCACCACGACGAACCGGGAGCTGCGCGCCGGGAGCTTCTCCAGCGAGAACCGCGAGGTGCTAGTGGACGCGGCGCGCTTTCTGGCCCGCCCGGACGAGGTGGGGCGCATCGTCGTGGGGGCCGCGGATGGGCGCCCCGTGTATCTGAAGGACGTGGCCCGGATCGAGGACGGGCCGGAGGAGCCGCGTGCCTACGTCCTCTTCGGCGTGGGGAAGGCGGGGCACACCGTGGGTATCGGCGCTCACCCAACCCAAGGGGTGGGTACCCGGCCCGCGGGCCAGGACTACCCCGCCGTGACGATCTCCGTAGCCAAGCGCAAGGGAACCAATGCCGTCGTCATCGCCGAGAAGGTACTGGCCAAGGTCGAGTCGTTGAAAGGGGTCCTCATCCCGCACGACGTCCAGGTCACGGTGACGCGCAACTACGGTGCGACCGCCCAGGATAAGTCCAACGAACTCTTGAAGCACCTCCTCCTGGCCACGCTCTCGGTCACGATCCTGATCGCGATCTTCCTGGGCTGGCGCTCGGCCACCGTCGTCCTGATGGCAGTCCCGGTGACGCTGGCACTCACCCTGCTCCTCTACTTCCTTTACGGGTACACGCTGAACCGGGTCACGCTCTTCGCCCTCATCTTCTCCATCGGCATCCTGGTGGACGACGCCATCGTGGTGGTGGAGAACATCTCTCGCCACTTCCACCTCCCCGAGAACCGCAGCCGCCCGCTCCTGGCCGTGGCGGTCGAGGCGGTGGCCGAGGTGGGGAACCCGACCATCCTGGCCACCTGGGCCGTCATCGCCGCCATCCTCCCCATGGCCTTCGTCGGCGGCCTGATGGGGCCGTACATGCGGCCCATCCCGGTCGGCGCCTCGGTGGCCATGCTCTTCTCCCTCTTCATCGCCTTCATCATCTCCCCGTGGGCGGCCTACCGGATGCTCAAGGGCGAGAAGACGGCCGCCCACGCCGAGGGGCACGAGGACTGGACCACGCGCCTCTACCGCCGCATCATGAACCCCCTGATCCGCTCGCCCTGGAAGCGCTGGGCCTTCCTCTTCGGCGTGGTGGTCCTGCTCCTGGCCGCCAGCTCCCTGGTCTACTTCAAGGTCGTCCATGTCAAGATGCTCCCCTTCGACAACAAGAGCGAGTTCCAGGTGGTCGTGGACCTGCCGGAGGGGACGACGCTGGAGCAGACGGCGCGCGTGACGCGCGAGATCGGCCAGTTCGTGGCCACGGTCCCCGAGGTGATGCACTACCAGATGTACGTGGGGAGCGCCGCCCCGTATAACTTCAACGGGCTGGTCCGCCACTACTTCCTGCGCCAGGCCCCGCACCAGGCGGATCTCCAGGTGAACCTCCTCGGGAAGGACGAGCGGGCGACCCAGAGCCACGACATCGCGAAGCGCGTGCGGCCCGGCGTCCAGGCGATCGCCGCGCTCTACGGGGCGCGGGTGAAGGTGGCCGAGGTGCCGCCCGGACCCCCGGTGCTGCAGACGCTGGTGGCCGAGGTGTACGGGCCCGACTACGACCGGCAGATCGCGTTGGCCAAAGAGATCAAGGGGCTCATGGCCAGGACGCCGGGCGTGGTGGACGTGGACTGGTACGTGGAGGAGCCGCAGCCGCGCATCCGTTTCCAGGTGGACCGGGAGAAGGCCGCCCTGAACGGCGTCACTGTCGAGCAGGTGGCCCAGACCCTGCGCCTCGCCGTGGGTGGGACGGAGGTCGGATTAGCCCACCTTCCCGCGGAGAAGGAGGACGTGCCGCTCCTGGTCCGCCTGCCGCGCGCCGAGCGCTCGGGGGTCTTGCCCCTCACCGATCTCAGCGTGATGGGTGCGGGGGGACGTCTGGTGCCCCTGCGCGAGATCGTTCGTCCCGAGGAGGGCGTCGAGGGGTACAGTATCTACCGCAAGAACATGAAGCGGGTGGTCTACGTGACGGCCGATGTGGCGGGCGCCGAGGAGAGCCCGATCTACGCCATCTTCTCCCTCAACCAGAGCCTGGATGCTCTCCGCCTGCCCGAGGGCTACAGGCTGGAGCGCTACAACGCAGTGCAGCCGTTCTTCACCGACAAGCTGGCCATGAAGTGGGACGGGGAGTGGCACGTCACCATCGAGGTGTTCCGGGACATGGGCATCGCCTTCGCCGCCGTCCTGGTCCTGATCTACTTTCTGGTGGTCGGCTGGTTCCGGAGCTTCATAACCCCCCTCACCATCATGGCTCCCATTCCGCTCACCCTGGTGGGGATCCTGCCCGCGCACGGCCTGATGGGAGCCTTCTTCACCGCCACCTCGATGATCGGCTTCATCGCCGGCGCCGGGATCATCGTCAGGAACTCCATCATCCTGGTGGACTTCATCGAGCTCCGCCTGGCGCAGGGGATGCCGTTGGAGGAGGCCGTGGTGGACGCCGGCGCGGTCCGCTTCCGCCCCATGCTCCTCACCGCCATGGCGGTGGTGGTGGGCGCCTTCGTGATCCTCTTCGACCCCATCTTCCAGGGTCTGGCCATCTCCCTGATGGCGGGCGAGGTCGCCTCCACCTTACTCAGCCGGATGGCCGTTCCGGTGTTATACTACATGGAGCGGCGGCACGAAGCCGCGCACAGCGCGGCAATGCAAACCCGACAGTGAGAAATGCAACACCGGTCAATCGACCGAGACCGTTTGCCGGTTTTCACTTGTCAGTTTCTCATGTTGCATTCCTGGAGAGAGGAGAACCATCGTGGAAACCATCGGATCGATTCTCCTGGTTGTGGGGATCTGGCTGGTCCTGCAGTTCATCATGCGCAAGGCCGGGCTTCCCACCTGAGGGATCGCCACCGGGTGCTCGTCGAGCACCGCAGAGAAGCCGGCACCAGAGGAGAAGAAGCCGTGACGCTCGAACGCTGGATTCGGTTGATCGCCGGAACATTCATCTTGATCAGCCTGGCCCTCAGCCAGTTGCACAGCGTATATTGGTTGTACTTCACAGCCTTCGTCGGATTGAACCTCTTCCAGTCGGCCCTGACGCGCTGGTGTTTGATGGAAGATTTCCTGCGCAAGCTGGGCGTGTCCGAGGGGCACACGGAGTAGGAGGCGGCGATGGCGCTAGACCTTCCACTGATCAACGGCACCTGGCAGGCGCTGCAGCCTTGCCTGCGGGAGGCGAAGTGCATCGGCTGCGAATGCCTCCAGGGGGCGCTCGTGGAGCTGCGCATGGCCGCAGAGGAGATACCCCACGGTCCGGAACAGGGGCAAGTGCTTGCGGCGGTCAAGCAGGCGATGGACGTCGAGGAGCATCACGGCTGCCTGGGGTGTGAGCCGTGTGCGCCCAGCGACATCCTTGTCGCGTTCTACCGCGAGCAGCAGGCACGCGAGGTCGCCGCAGCGTGCGCGTGCGGGGAAGGCTGAGCGGCGTAACCCGCAGTCTGCCAGGAGGCAGGCATGGCCACCAAACTCACGGTGATCACCGAGAACACCGTCCCGGCCAAGGGGGACGGGCTCTACGCCGAGCACGGCTTCTCGCTGTTCCTGGAACGACCGGAGATCCGGATCCTCTTCGACACGGGCCCGGCCGGCGTCGCCACGCTCCACAATGCCCCCCGCCTGGGGGTGGATCTCCGGACCGCCGACGCCATCGTCTTGAGCCACGGCCACATGGATCACACCGGCGGTCTGGCGGGCGCCCTCCGGGCCGTGGGCAAGCCCATCCCGGTGTACGGCCACCCCGCCATCTTCACCGACCGCTACGGGAAGCGCGGGGATCAGGTGCGGTACACCGGCCTGCCCTACAAGCCGGAGGCGCTGGAAGGAATGGGCGCGATCTTCGACCTCTCCGACGAGTTCCGCGCGATCGCCCCCGGCCTGTACCTGAGCGGCGAGATCCCCCGCCGCCGGGCCTTCGAAACCGGCGACGCCCACCTGTTCGTCAAGGTCGACGGCGAGCTGCGGAAGGACCCGCTGAAGGACGACCAGTCCCTGGCCGTGGAGACGGCAGACGGGTTGGCCCTGATCCTCGGCTGTTGCCACGCGGGCCTGATCAATACCATCGACCAGGTCCAAGCCAAACTGCCGGGGAAGTCCATCCACACCGTCATCGGAGGCACACACCTCGGCTTTGCGCCGCCGGAGCAACTGCGTGAGACCATCGCCATTCTGAAGGGAATGGATATTCGACGTCTGGGCCTCTCGCATTGCACCGGCTTGCAGGCAGGCGTGCAGTTGACGCGGGAGTTGGGGACGGCGGTGGAGTTCTGCAACGTCGGCTATTCGGTGACGCTGGCATGAGGAGTTGGTTCCTTTTTGCCGGCGATTCCCCAAATTCCTCTCTTCCCCCGACGCTCTTAGCAGTCTAGACTACGCCGCCCACCGGCCCAGGGCAGGCGGGTTGGGCCAAGCGTTTTCCTGAGACTGCCGCGACCCGAGGCCGCGGCCCAGCAAAAGGGAGGGGACTATGAAGCAGGCTTGGAACAGGTGGGTGATGGGACTCGCCGCGCCGGCGGTCGCGGCGTTCCTGCTGGCGATGCCGCTGGCCGGCTCGGCGCAGGACAACACGCTGGAGGCCAAGAAGGTCGCCGCAGGGCCGACCCTGGACGGAACCATGAAGCCGATCTGGGAGCAGGCGACGCCGCTCACGGTCAAGCTCAGCGGCGGTCGGAACCTGCCCGGTGGATCCACCGAGGTGAAGCTCCGGACCCTGTACGACGACCAGAAGGTGTATTTCCTGGCCCAGTGGGACGACCCCACCAAGAGCGAGCGGCGGTTCCCCTTCGTCAAGCAGCCGGACGGATCCTGGAAGCAGCTCAAGGACCCGAACGACAAGGGGGGCGACGACAACCAGTACTACGAGGACAAGTTCGCCATGATCTGGGCGATCAAGTCCCCCGCCATCGAGCAGCGCGGCTGCTTCGCCGGCTGCCACCTGGGCGAGGGGAAGCCTTACGGCAACAAGTACCTGCCGGCGGGCGAGACGGGCGACATCTGGCACTGGAAGGGCGTCCGCACGGGGAGCGTCGGCCAGATCGATGACCAGTATCTCGACGACACCAAGTACGACAAGGAGAAGTCCCCCGACGCCGGGCGCAAGAGCGACAAGAAGGACGGCGGCGGCTACGCGGACAACAAGCTGGTGAACGGCAAGCCGGAGTGGGCCCGGAAGGGCAACGCGCCGGCCCCGCCCTACTGGATCCTGGACGGCGAGAAGGAAGCCTTCGACGACAGCAAGTACAAGCCCGGTGACGACGTGCCGGGAATCATCGTGGCCCCCTTCACCGGCGACCGGGGCGAGCTGCCGGCGCAGGCGACCTGGGCCAACGGCGTCTGGACGCTGGAGTGGAGCCGGAAGCTCGTGACGGGCAGTCCCACCGATGTCCAGTTCGACGACCTGGCCAAGAAGTACGCCTTCGGGGTCTCGGTCTTCGACAACGCCCAGGTGCGCCACGCCTTCCACCCGGGCCCCCGGTTCCTGACGTTCGGTAAGTAACAGCTCTCTGCCGCAATCGCGACGAGGGGGTGGCATCTCAGGATCCACCCCCTCGTCGCGCTTTCTCCGCTTCGCAGTCGTCCGCCCTCTGTTTCTCCCCTGCCCAGCGCCTTCCGTTCTTCATTCCACACTCCGAATTCCGCATTCCCTCGCTGTCCCTGGCCCCGCCCATTGACACCCATCCGCCGGCCTGATATACGTGGCCCAGCGTGGTTTTCGCCTGAGCAACCATCCAGGCCGAGGGGCGGGCCGCCAGGCCCGATCACATACGGCTCCACGGCCCGTCCGGCCCGGCGCCGGGCAAGGGCACAAGGCACGCCAACGAAAGGAGGACCCCGTGGCCGAAACCGTCCGATTGGTGGACTACTACTGCATCGAGGCCCCCGACAAGCCTGGGGAGGCGGTGCGGATCCTGGATCAACTCAGGGAAGCCGGGGTCTACCTGCTCGTGTTCTCGGGCTTTCCGAAGGGCCGCCGCGCCCAGCTCGACTTCGTCCCCGCCAACGCTCCTGCCTTCAAGGCGGCGGCCCGCAAGGGGCACTGGAAGGTGGTGGGGCCCAAGAAGGGATTCCTGATCTACGGGGATGACCGCGTCGGGGTGGTGGCCGACCTCTTGGCGAACCTGTCCGAGGCCAAGATCAACGTGACGGCGACGCAGGCCATCTTCGCCGGAGCCGATCGATTCGGCATGATCCTCTGGGTGGAGCCGCGCGACGTGAAGCGGGCGGCCAAGGCGCTCGGCGCCGTCTGATCGCGCCCCTCTCGGACGATAGTGCAGCTTCTCCAAGCATACGAGGGGGTGGCCTCCTCAGGGCTACCCCCCCCCTGCTTTTCCCCTCAGCATCCCAACGCCCCCGGCATCCACCACTGTATTGACACTCCCTCAAGGGCCTGATATACGTGGCCCACTCGGTTCTCGCCCAAGCCACCTTCCACGCCAAGGGGGGGCCGTCAGGCCCGTGTCGATAACCTCCACGGCCCTCCTGGCCGAGCGCCAGGTGAGGGCACAACGTCCCAACGAAAGGAGGACCCCATGACCGAGACGATCCGACTGGTCGACTACTTCTACATCCTCGCCCCCGACAAGCCCGGAGAAGGTGTTTGCATCCTGAGTCACCTGAAGGAAGCCGGCGTCAACCTCCTGGCGTTTTCCGGTTTCCCGGAAGGGCGCCGCGCGCAACTGGTCTTCGTCCCCGCCGACCCTGCCGCGTTCAAGGCCGTCGCCAAGAAGGCCCGCTGGAAGGTCGTCGGATCCAAGAAGGGCTTCCTGATCCAGGGGGAGGACCGCGTGGGCGCCCTGGTCGAGATCCTGGGCAAGCTGTCCGCGGCCAAGATCAACGTCACCGCCACCGACGCCGTCTCCGCAGGCGCCGGCCAGTTCGGCGCGATCCTCTGGGTGAAGGCCCGAGACGTGAGGCGCGCCGCGAAGGCCCTCGGGGTCGCCCCGGCTCCGGTCGCGGCGGCTCCTTGTCCTCCCCAGGACAAACCGTCTTGCGGGCCCTCCTGATACCCCGGGAGTGGAATCACCAGGGGCGAGCACGCACGAAGGCCCGCCCCCGGTGATTGCCCTCACCATCTCTCCCGCAGCCCAAGAGGAGATCCGATATGCTGTATGTGGTCGAGAGCGAAAAAGATGTGGAGACCGCCGCCCGGGATCTCGAAGAAGCGGTCAAGCGGAACAAGTTCGGCGTCCTGCACGTGCACGACCTGAAGCAGCGTATGCAGGAGAAGGGCGTCGAGTTCCCCCACGCCTGCAGAATCCTGGAGGTCTGCAACCCTCACCAGGCCAGCCGGATCCTCACCCAGAACATGGCGGTGAGCCTGGCGCTGCCTTGCCGCATCTCGGTGTACGAAGAGGGGGGACGCACCAAGATCGGCACCGTGCTGCCCACGGCCACGCTCGCCATCTTTCCGGGTGCGGAGAGCCTGCGGGAGATCGCCCGGGAGGTTGAGCAGGCCATCGTCACGATGATCGATGAGGCGAAATAGCCTTCACACCGACTCCGGGCGGCGCCCCGCCAGCGCGGCCTCTCCGGATGGCTGCAATTCGCGGGCGCCGTCCCGCCTGGGTCTCGGTTCGCTGCCACCTCCCGCCTCTGGCCCGCCATCCCTCCTCTGCCGGCCGTCGTTCTGCTTGACAGCCGCCCCTAGGCACCCGATCATCTCGCGACGGTTGCAGCCCCGAAGACTGCTCCAATCATGAAGAACGAGGAGGCCATCATGAGTGAACCGAAGATCGCCGCCAAGCAGCCAGTTGCCGTCCAGCTCGAAGCCGGAAAAACCTACGCGTGGTGCGCGTGCGGTCTCTCCAAGGGCCAGCCATTCTGCGACGGATCCCACAAGGGCACCGACCTGACGCCGCTGGTGTTCACGGCCGAGAAGACCGAAACCGCCTACCTGTGCCAGTGCAAGCACACGAAGAACAAGGCGTTCTGCGACGGAACGCACAAGTCGCTGTAGTCCCCAACCAATGGTGTTCGGGGCCGGGCCTCGCCTGCCGAGGCCTGCGCTGCCCCGCCCCGGTCATCCTTGCGGCTTCCAGCGGGCCAGCTTCTCCCGCAGGCGCTGCTGCTGCTTCTCTTTGTCCACGATGAAGCGATCATGGCTGCCCTCGCTGACCTTGTCCAGCTCGTCGTGGACCTCGAAGGTGAAGCGGAGGTGCCGGCGGTCGATCTCCACCAGCGTGCACTTGGCGGTGACCCGCATTCCCGCCGGGGTGGCCGCCAGGTGCTTGATGTCCACCTGCGTGCCCACCGTGTCCTGCCCGGGCTGCAGGAACGGTCGCACCCCCTCGAGGCCGCAGATCTCCACGAACCGAACCAGCTCGGGGGTCGAGAACACCGCGATCCCCTGGCCGGCGAGGTGCTTGGCCGAGAGCGCTTCGGTCACCGTGATCGTCTTCTCGAACGTCATGCCTACCTGCAACTGGTCCGCCATGATGGCCATCCCTTCCGTTTAGATCCCGAGGTAGGCCTCCCTGATCTCCCGTGACTTCTCGAGGTCTTCTGCCTTTCCGTGGGCCTTTACCCTGCCCTCGTGCAGAATGTACACCATGTCCGATGCAGCGAGCGACGCCTTCACGTCTTGCTCCACCAGGAGGATGGTTAAACCAATTTCCGTCTTGAGCTTGTCAATGGCCTTGAAAACCTCGCCCACAATCTTCGGAGCCAATCCCTGGCTTGGCTCATCGAGCATGATCAACTTGGGCCTCGTCATCAGCGCCCGGGCGATGACCAGCATCTGCTGTTCGCCGCCGCTCAGTGAACCGGCCTTTTGATGAGCCCGATCCTTGAGGACCGGGAAGAGGGAGTACACGAGAGCCAGGGACTCGTCCATGCGCTTCAGAGCCTTCTTGAGATACGCCCCCATGATGAGGTTTTCATGGACGTCCATCCCGGCAAACAGGTGCCTCCCCTCGGGAGCCAGGACAATACCCATCTCCACCTTCTTATGCGTCGGAAGGTGAGTGATCTCCTGCCCCTCGAAGATGATTCTTCCTTTCCAGGGCGCTGTCAGGCCAAAGACCGTCCTGAGCAAGGTGGTCTTCCCCGCCCCGTTCGGCCCGAGCAAGGAGGTGATGGAACCCTCTTTGACTTGCAGGCTTGGGCCCCACAGGACCTGCATCGCGCCATAACCGGATTCCAGGCCCTCAACCGTGAGCATCGTCTATTCCTCCACCGGACGTCCAAGGTAGATTTCTATGACTCTTTGGTCTTTGAGGGCCTCCGCCGTCGGCGCGTCAACGAGCTTCTTCCCCTGGTGCATCACCATGACCCTCTCGGCAAATCCCACCACCGCGCGCATAATATGCTCGACCATGGCAATGACGGTGATGCCCTCCTCGTCCTTTACCCTCTTCAGAAGGGCGACCATCTCGTCAATGTCTTTGGGATGCATGCCGGCCAATGCCTCGTCCATGAGGAGGAGCTTGGGCCTCATCGCCAAGCTGCGGGCGATTTCCATGAGCTTCTTCTCCACCGGCGTCAAGGATCCCGCCTCCTTCTCCGTGTGGGGCGTGAGTCCCAAGAGTGTGATATAGCGATCGGCAATCTCAAGGGATTCGTCCACGCTGATCTTACCGCTCAGGGTTCCAAACATCGCCCCAACCGCCACGTTCTCCCTGACGCTTGCCGAACTGAAGGGCCGCGGAATCTGAAAGGTTCGTCCGATCCCCATCGGGGCTCTGGTGTGCGGCGGCAGAGTGGTGATGTCCTTTCCCGCAAAGACGACCCTGCCCTCATCTGCCACATAGACGCCACTGATGACGTTGTACAACGTGGTCTTCCCGCTGCCGTTCGAGCCGACAATGGCGATCGATTCCCCGTCTTCAACCTCGAGGCTCACATCATTGACGGCTACCAGACCACCGAACCGTTTCGTTACGTTCTCGAGCTGTAAGAGTGCCATGGGTCCCCTCAGAGAAGG
>JBGPQZ010000028.1:0-17493 GCA_041489335.1 Methylomirabilia bacterium | reverse complement strand
GTCGCTGGACTGGCCGACCATCAGGGTGTTCTTGCTGGTGGTCTGCGCACCCGCCACCCGTGCCAGCAGGCCCTCGGCGGCGGCCATGCTGCCCAGCAGTCCTGCGGCGCCCGCCAGGAACCCGCGCCGCGTGATCCGTCCATCCCGGAGCATCCGGGCCAGGCCGTCCACTGTGATGTTGTCACGGTCCTTATCCCACTCTGCCATCAGAGCCCCTCCCTTTCTCGCCCCGCGGCAAGATGCCGGCAGGCGCTGGACCCGCGCGCGCACGTCACATCACGAAACCTCGCCGTTCACTCATAGTCGCCGAACTCGATTTGTCGCACCCCCTTCCCTTCTTCGCCAGCCTGGTGCCCTGCATCCGCGTGCCACCCGATCGGCCGCGATTTGAGCAGCCTATGCAGGAGCCCGGCAGGAGTCAAGCTCATTCTTTATCGACCGGCGAAGGGCTCCCACCGCAATGACTTCGGCGGACGAGATCGTCAACGAGGAAGGAGCCCAAGGCCCCACTGGACAAGGGCCTCGCGAAGAGCCCATGGGGCCGGGTCGTATTCTTGGTGATAGGAGGTGATAGGAATTTGCTTTTCGGGGGCGGCGCGCCACACTCCCCAACCTGGCCCCGCCACCCGCGGCCGAGCTCCCGCGCCAGGTAACGCTCCTGAATTCTCGCTGGCACGGATACGCCAATCGTGGGCGGGGTGTCAAGCGGAATCCCGGCGTGGCGCAGGCGGGGCTGCGGACGCACACGGAGCCGACCCGGTCAGCGGACGGGTCAGCACGGCAGCGAACGCGGGCCCGGTTGACTCGGCAGAGACACGGAAGAAGGACACAGCTCAGGCCGCCAGGGCGGCGGGCGAACTGTGGGCGTGGACAGGCCAGAAGCCCGAGGTGGGTCAGAATCTGCCCTGTCTGCCGCCTGCCTGCGCGTGTCCGCACGCAGACAGGTGCCCGGCACAGGCAGGTCGATGACGTCGGGGTGCTCGATGAGCAGGTCTCGACGATCTACTCGCCGACGAACCAGTACCAGGTCATCCTGGAGCTGGATCCCAACTACCAGGAGAGCCCGGAGACGCTCTCCCTACTCTACGTGCGATCGAACAAGGGGCAGCTCGTCCCCCTGAACTCCGTGGCCAAGCTGAGCCCGGGCATCGGGCCGCTCACCGTCAACCACCTCGGCCAGCTTCCCTCCGTCACGATCTCCTTCGACCTCAAGCCCGGGGTCTCCCTGGGGGATGCCGTCGCCCAGATCGAGCGGATCGGCCGGACCAGCCTGCCGGCCACCATCAGCGCCAGCTTCCAGGGGAGCGCCCAGGCCTTCCAGTCCTCCCTGCAGGGCATGGGGCTGCTGCTCCTCATGGCGGTCCTGGTCATCTACATCGTCCTGGGCATCCTCTACGAGAGCTTCATCCACCCCATCACCATCCTGTCAGGTCTGCCGTCCGCGGGCGTGGGGGCCCTGCTCACCCTGATTCTCTTCCGGCACGACCTCAACATCTACGCCTTCGTCGGGATCATCATGCTGGTGGGCATCGTGAAGAAGAACGCCATCATGATGATCGACTTCGCCCTGCAGGCCGAGGCGAGAGGGAAGACCGCGGCGGAGACGATCTATGAAGGCTGCCTCCTCCGGTTCCGCCCCATCATGATGACCACCATGGCGGCCCTGATGGGCACCCTGCCCATCGCCCTGGGGGCCGGCCAGGGGGCCGAGTCGCGCCGCCCGCTGGGGCTGGCCGTGGTGGGCGGGCTGCTGGTCTCCCAGCTCCTCACCCTCTACATCACGCCGGTCACCTACATCTACATGGATTCGTTCGGCCGGTGGCTGGGCAAGCAGCGGTGGCTCCCTTCCGCGAAATCGCGACAGCCTCTCTCGATCCCGGAGGCGTAGAACTCCTCATCGCGAGAAGAGCCGCGGGGGGGGGGATTCCCTGGCGTCGTCGCATCCCCCCGATGTTGTGCCCAGACATCGGGGGGATCGTCGGGCTGCTGGTGGGCATCCTCCGCGGCTGGCTGGCCCCCCGCATCCGCATCCAGGCCTGACCCTCTTCCCGCACCTCGGACCGAAGGCGGAAGCATCCGGCCGGCTGGCACGAGGGGATTCCGGAGCGCCCTCGAATCGGCGGGTCTATCTTTCCTTGCGGGGTTGGCGGGTCAACTGCTCACTTCGGCTTGAAAGCGGGGCCCTCAGAGGCTGGCCGTCAACGTGGCATGGGACTCCACTCGTGGATTCGGCATCAGATGATCCGAACAGCCATGCGCTTCATCCCAGGCGAAATCCTCGCATCCCAGCTCGAGCAGTCTGTCGTGAATCATCCGATCGTAATGGGTCCGGATGGATCGCACGTGACGCTGGATATCCTTGTTCCTCACCTGCTGCGTCGCGTGGCTGACGCGCTGCAGGTAGCAGAGCTTGGGCACCCGGACCATCCGCGTCTTGAGAAACGTCCGGACCAGGATCTCGTAGTCGTCCGCAACGTGAAGCTCCCTGTTGTGCCCCCCGATGGAGTCATAGAAGGACTTCCGCCAGGCCCGGATGTGATTGGGGGCGGAGATGATGTGCCGGATCGTCTTGGCGTTGATGTTCCCGGCGGTCCCCGACTTGTACACCTTGCCCTTGTATTCCGCATCGGTGTAGGACCCATACCCGAAGGCCCAGCCATCCCTGTAGGTGAGGCTCGTCCCGTCCGCCAGGATCTCGGCGCAATCCGTGTACAGGAACCCGGCCTCCGGGAACTGCCGGAAGCCCCGCACGACGTACTCCAAGGCGTAGTCGGTCAATTCGTCGTCATGGTCCAGCTCGACGAGGATCTGGCCCTCCCCGAGGCTGCAAGCCCAGTGCTTTATCCTACCGATGATTCCCGAGTGTTCCCACGGCTTGAAGACCCGGATCCGATGATCCTTCTTGGCCAGATGGCTCAGCACTCTGAACGTGTGCCCGCCATCATCCGA
Source organism: Methylomirabilia bacterium (assembly GCA_041489335.1). Classification (GTDB taxonomy): domain Bacteria; phylum Methylomirabilota; class Methylomirabilia; order Methylomirabilales; family 2-02-FULL-66-22; genus 2-02-FULL-66-22. The sequence continues at coordinate 14,544 of JBGPQZ010000028.1, read as the reverse complement.
GTCGTCCACGATGATCCATTCCCAGTTGCTGTAGGTCTGCGTCGCGAGCGAGGCGAACGGCCGGTAGATCCTGTGCCCGGTTCGATAGGCGGCGGTGAACACGGTGACCAGGGGATTGTCGCCCGCCCCCTGGGCATCGAGCATGTTCTCCAGATAGCAGTCGTAGGCCTCCAGGCCCAGCCGGGCCAGGTCCGGCAAGGTATCGTAATGGAGCCACCGCCTCCGGGTCTCGAAGGGGGCTTTCATCAGGTTCGGGAAGGCGGAGAGATCGCCACTCGTGATGATGATGTGCGGCCGATCCCTCGTGAGTACCGCCTCGAGGTTGGCGTCCGAAGCGTAGCACCGGCAGTCGAGCCGCTGCTCCTCGTAATCCGCGCAGGTCGGAGTCACCAGCTCACAGTCAGCATGGCCGAAGATGCAGACGACCGGCAACTTCCCGCCCCTCGCCTTGAAGAATCGCGAGGCGGCCGTCATCAGTCTGCCGAGCGGATTCGCGGTCTGCACCCGCTTCGGGGCCAGCCCGCCCTCCGTCCTCGCGATATCGGTGCAGGCGACAACCCTCATCTGCTTCTCCCCGCCTCGTGGCAAAGGCGACGGCCAGGGGTCATTCCAGCCTGGCCCGAGGTCCGCCCGCCTCCGGCGCTGCTCCCCGATCTTTCCTGGGGCGTCCCATGGTTCTCCCGCGCCTCGAACTCCGTGCCGAGGCCTGCAATCCGGCCGGCCGACGCTCAGTTCTTCTCTTCCTTATCCTTATCCTTATCCTTGCGTATGGCCCACCAGCACCACCAGACCAGACCCACCACCATGCCCACCATGAGGACAATTCCAAGCCACGGTCCCTGCATCATCGCTGGCCCCCCTTTGAGAAGCATCTGTTGGGTGGGACGCTGCGCCGGACACCTCCCGGCTCTCCCACGGAAGGCCCGCGTCCCCCGCTCTCCAGGTCTTCCGGCCCTGGCGGCACCCTCCTGACAGGACGGATTCGGAGACACCGCAACGCCCGAGCAATCCAAGGGCGCGCTGACCCCCGTCACCCGGATGCGGCGCTAGGTGTGCGTGCTATGCGGGATCGGCGATGGAAGAGTTGGTGCGGGCGAGTTCTCGGTGCAGATTCACCCGGGGGATAAGCCGACTCTGGCGGATGCGGAGGACGGTCGGAGTCGGCGAGCTGCCGCGAATTTCCGTCGAGGAAAGCCGAGGAAGGGCGGGGAGGAGATTGGTTGGACCGGGGGCGGAGAAATCCGCGCGGAAGAGCCGATCCGTACTGGCCTGCTGCGTCTCCGCGGCGATCATGTCGCCGCCAGGCCATCCGCTCATCTGCGATCCATCCACATCCAGGACGTCGAAGACGACGTACGCGCCGACGAGGAGCAGGGCGCACACGAACACGCCGCGCCACGCGACCGAACGGCATCTCTTCGTCGTGAGGAACCGCACCGCCATTCTCCTTGGCCATCGGCTGACGGCTACAGGCTCTATAGCACACTGGCTCGGCGACTGTCAATTGCCCTGAGGCGCAGCCAACACGGGTGCGACCCGCGGGAGCCGGCGGCAGGACTCCGGCAGCCTGACAGTCGCCCTGCCCGGCTGATTTCACCTGCATTTCAGGTGATAGGAATTTGCTTTTCGGGGGCGGCGCGCCACAATCCCCAACCTGGCCCCGCCACCCGCGGCCGAGCGCCCGCGCCAGGTGGCGCTCCTGAATTCTGGCTGGTACGGATACGCCGTTTCTCCGGCTGCCGCAATCGCAAAACCCCTTGTCCCGCAAGGACGTTCGGAGAAGTATCCCTAAATTCTACCCACACGTCTTGGAGAAGACCCCGAAGACGGAAGTATCCAGCGGGCTCCGACGAGGGGATCTCGGAACGCCCTGAATTCCGTGGGCTTTCTTTGCGCGCCTTGCGTGATTTGCGCTCAACTGGAACGTCCGGCCAACTGACCAGTCCCGGACGTCACTTGGCCGATGGTGGGTCTCCATCGGGCATCGGGATTCGGCCCGAGGTCAACTCACTTGACGCCGAGGAGGTCGGGCAGCCAGAGGGAGAGGATCGGGAAGTAGGTCACCAGGAGCAGGGCCACCACCAGGGCCAGGAAGAACGGCATCACCCAACGGGAGATCTCGTCCATGCTGGCGCCGGAGATGTTCGAGGCCACGTAGAGGTTCACCGCCACCGGCGGCGTGATGGTGCCGATGGCCAGGTTCACGGTCATCATGATCCCGAACCAGATGGGGTCCCAGTTGAACTGCTTCATGAGGGGGATGAAGATGGGCAGGAACACGTAGTAGATGGAGATGGCGTCCAGCAGCATCCCGGCGATGATCAGCATGCCGTTGAGGAACAGCAGGATCAGGTAGGGGTTGTTGGTGAGGCCGAGGAGGGCCTTGGTCACCCGATCCATGACGCCCATGGTGGAGCCGGTCCAGGAGAAGAGCCCTGCGAACGCCACCACCACCATCACCACCGAGGTGGAGACGGCCGCGCCGCGCAGGGTGTCGTACAGGTCCCCCCAGCCGAAGTTCCGCTCCACCAGGACGCCGAAGAGCACCCCGTAGGCGACCGCGACCACCGCGGCCTCCGTGGGGGTGAAGATGCCGCCGTAGATGCCGCCCAGGATGATGACCGGCGCCATCAGCCCCCACTTCGCGTCCCAGGCCGCCTGGCCGATCTCGGCCCAGGTCCCCCAGCGGTCGCCGCCCCAGCCGCGGTTCTTGGAGATCCAGAACACCGGGACGATCAGGGCCAGCCCCATGAGGAGTCCCGGAATCACCCCGGCGGCGAACAGCCGCGGGATCGAGGACTCGGTGATGACGCCGTAGACGACGAAGGCCACGCTGGGCGGGATGAGGACGTCGGTGGTGGCCGCGGCCGCCACCAATGCCGCGGCGAAGCCCACATGGTAGCCCCGCTTGACCATGGCCGGGATCATCACCGTGCCGATGGCCGCGGTATCCGCGGGTCCCGTTCCCGAGATGGCGCCGAAGAAGACGCAGCCCGCCACCGCCACCAGCCCCAGCCCGCCGGGGACGGGGCCGATCAGGAGATTCAGGAACCGGACCAGTCCCCGCGACAGCCCCACCCGGTCCATGATGAAGCCCGCCAGGATGAAGAACGGGATCGCCAGCAGGGGGAACTTGGCGATGTTGGCGTAGATGTTCCCGGCCATCACCTGGATGCCCAGACTGAACTGCCAGAGGCAGAGCATCCCCGCGATGCCGATCGACGTGACGATGGGAACGCCGAGGAGCAGGAGCAGGAAGAACAGGCCGAAGAGGAGGAGTCCCGGTTCCATCAGCCGCGCACCTTCCGGTCCGCGTTGACCGCCCTCTCCAGGACGCGGAGGATCACGACCACGCTGATCACCGGGATGCCCAGCGTGTACCACCACTGGGGGATGGCCAGCGCCTCCGAGGTGGTCCCCAGGAGGCGCTCGGTCTGGATCTGCCCGATGCCGTAGTAGACGAGCAGGCCGAACAGGGCGACGCTGAGCGCCGCCCCCAGCCAGATGGAGGCGCGCTGCACCGCCTTGGGACAGCGGTCGATGATGAAGGTAAAGCCGAGGTGGCTCCCCTCGCGGAAGGCGATGGAGGTCCCCACCAGGGTGAGCCAGACGAACAGGCTCACCACCAGCTCCTCGGTGAAGGCCAGCGAGAAGTGGATCAGGTAGCGGGTGATGACGTTGACGAACGCGATCAAGGTCATGACCGCCAGGAGGAGGACGCAGAACCCCTCCTCCAGGCGGTCAAAGTGGCGCTTCATGCCGGCCTTACTTGGTCTCGGCGACGATTTTCTCGGCGGCCTTCACCAGGTCCGTCCCGATCTGGCCGGCCCAGTTGTCATACACCGCCTTGGTTTTCGCGCGGAAGGTCTCGACGTCCTTCGCTGAGAGGGTGTGGACCTCCATCCCGTTCTTCTTCAGGATCTCGATGTTCTCCATGGCGCCCTCCAGACCCGCTCGGGCACCAGCCTTCTGCCACGCCATGATCTCCAGCGCGGCCTGCTTGAGGATCCCCTTGTCCTCGGCCGTGAACGCATCCCAGGAGATCTTCGACACGCCCAGGATCAGGGGGTCGATGGTGTAGTTCCAGAGCGTGATGTACTTCTGGGTGGTCCAGAGCTTGGAGGGAACGATGACCGTGACGACCGGGTTCTCCTGCCCGTCCACCGTCCCCTGCTGGAAGGCGGTCTGGGCGTCGCCCCAGTTCATGTTCACAGGGTTGGCACCCAGGGCGCGGAAGGTGTCGATGAAGATGGGGGAGCCGACCACGCGGATCTTCAGCCCGTCCAGGTCGCTCGGGGTCTTGATGGCGCGCTTGGAGTTGGTGATCTGCCGGAATCCGTTCTCCCCCCAGGCCAGCGGCACGATCCCCTTGGACTCGATGAGCTGGAAGAGCTTCTTCCCGGGCTCCCCGGCTTCCACGTTGTCCAGCGCCTTGTAGGAGGGGTACATGAACGGCATGGCGAACAGGTTCAGTTCCTTCACCTGGGGCGACCAGTTGATCGTGGAGGCGAAGGCGAAATCGCCGACGCTCTGGGCCAGCAGCGTGAACTCGTTGGTCTGCTTGCCGGCGAAGAGCTGCCCGGCGTGGTAGTTCTTGATGTTGATCCGGCCCTTGGTGCGCTCCTTCACCAGATCCGCGAAGCGGATCGCCGACTCGCCCCACGGGCCCGAGGGACCCACGACGATGCTCGCCTTGTACTCTGGCTTGTAGGTCGCCGCCTCGCCCAGGGCTGCGCCGGCAACGGCGAGTGCAACCAGCAACAGAATGGACACCGCGTGCTTCCGCATGTTCCCGTCTCCTTTGCTCGGCGTGGCCTCAGGCCGCGCGCCTCTCGTGTGCGACGCCCGGGGCGAGGCACACGTCCCGCCCGACGCCCCACAGCGATTCAAACACGAACTGGCCTGGGGGTGTATCACGAATCCCGCACTCAAGGCAAGCCTTTCCTGCTCGGCACCCGGGTGGAAAACCCCGGATCGGATGGGATGGCGAAGCAGGGCCAGGAGCCTGCCCAGAGACACCAAGCGGAATCCCGGCGTGGCGCAGGCGGGGCTGCGGACGCACCCGGAGCCGACCCGGTCAGCGGACTCGTCAGCACGACAGCGACCGCGGGCCCGGTTGACTCGGCAGAGAAACGGAAGAAGGACAACGCTCAGGCCGCCAGGGCGGCGGGCGGACTGTGGGCGTGGACAGGCCAGAGCCCGAGGTGGCTCAGGATCTTCTCGATGACTTCGGGTTGCTCGATGATCCGTTTTGCGAGCCTCACCGCACGAAAACGGGCGAGGCTTCCCCCGTGTTCGGTTCTTTGAACTTGCTGGTATCCGTCCTTGGCGGTGGCAACTCTTGAGCCATTGTCCGGTTGTTGAACGGCTTCCCGGATCAGGGCGAGGTGGGTGAGGTGAGGGTGATGTGACGTGTTGATTGGAGTGTGCTATGATTCCACTGGCTTTATTGAAGGGGGGTGGGGGATCATGGAAAGGAATGTCGCGGGTTTGATAGAGGAAGCCCGGCGGTTGCCCCTGTCGCAGCAGCTCAATCTCATCGAGCAGCTCGCGCGGTCTGTTCAGTCCGAACTGGAGGCCACCGCGACCCTCAGGGGAGAGCTGGCCGCCTGGGATATGCTGAGCGACGAAGCGCTGGAGCGGTTTGAGGCAACGCTGTGAACTTGCGGCGGGGCGATATCCACTGGATCGAGTTTCCGGCCAGTTCTGCGCGTGAACAATCAGGTCGGAGGCCGGCCGTCATCGTTCACGCCGATGATTCACCGCCTTTAGCAACGGTATTCGTCGTTCCCGTGACCTCCAACCTCCGAGCAAGCCGCTTCCCCGGAACCTTCGAGATCGAACCTTCCACCGCTAACGGCCTCACCGACCGGTCGGTTATCCTGGCGTTTCAGTTGCGCGCCATAGACCACAATCGCGTCGGCGAGCGCGTCGGCTGTCTTGACTCGTCGGCTCTGGCTGCTCTGGAACACCATCTCCGTTCGTTGTTGTCCCTATAGTGCCGCGGGGTTCACTCTCCTATCCACCCCTCCGCTCCAAGCGTTTCCACCATGCTGAAAAGAGGTGAGACGGGTCAATTGTCTCCCGAGGGGGGTCGCGTTCTCGCCCTACGCCTTCCGGCGCTTCCCGCGGCTCACGGTACTGTCCCAACCGTAGTACCGCACCAGGGACTCCCCTGCATTCGGATAGAGGCGGGTCGGGAGACCGTTGTCGGCTGTCGCGGTCGGATCTCGCCCGTCACGCGACGCGCTTCTTGAAGCTGAGGACGGCCCAGTACAGGAAGACCAGGACGAACCCGCCGAGGACGACGACGTCCTGCCAGATCTGCAGGAAGTCCGCCCCGCGCAACGTCACCGCACGCACCGCCCGCGAGAAGTACATGAGGGGGAACAGGTAGGAGATGGGCCGGATGTAGTCGGGGATGGCCTCGATGGGGGCGTAAGCCCCGGACAGCATGAAGACCGGGAGGACGTAGAACACCGCAATCTGAACCGCCTGGAACTGGGAGCGGGACACCGCCGAGATGAGCAGCCCCGTCGCCAGGGAGGAGAGGACGAACAGCGTGCACAGGGTCATGAGGAGGGGCAGATTCGCGGTGACCGGGACGTTGAACCAACGGTCGGCCACGAACAGGATGGTGGCCACGTTGAGCAGCGAGATCCCGAGGAATGGGAGCAGTTTTCCCAGAATCAGCTCGGCCCGGCTGATGGGCGTGGCCATGAGCTGATCCAACGTGCCGCGCTCCCGCTCCCGGGGGATGGTGACGGCCATCAGCATGACGGTGAGGAGCTGCAAGGTGAGCCCGATGACCCCGGGCATCACGTAGCTCAGGTACTGCAGGCCCGGGTTGTAGCGGATCTCCGACTGCACGTACACGGGCTGGATCAACCGCAGGCCCCGGTCCGGGCGGACGCCGCGCGCCCACAGCCCCTTGATGGCCCGCTCCGTGTTGTAGCGCTGAATCACCCGCCGCGCCACTCCCTCCACGATGGGGGCCGAGTTGTTGTCCGTCCCGTCCAGGAGCAGTTGCAGTTGCGCCTCTTCCCCCGCCTCGATCTTCTTCATGAAGCCCTTCGGGATGATGATGGCCGCCTTGATCCTCCCCTTCGCCAGGAGGTCCTGGGCCTCCGCGAGCGAGGACACCTCGCCGGTGATCTCGACCTCGCCGTAGGTGGTGAAGGCCGTGACGATGATGTTCGACTCGGGCGAGCCGTCCAGGTTGAGCACCACGGACGGGATCTGCCGCAGCTCCCCCGTCTCCAATGCCTTGCCGAAGAGGAAGGTGAGGACGATGGGCATCACCAGGATGAGGACGAGGCTTCGCCGGTCCCGCAGGATCTGCCGGATCTCCTTCCGGGCCATGTGGCCGATCACCGCGAGCATGCTTACCCCCGTTCCTCGTCCCGCGTCGCGCGGGTGAGCGACATGAAGACGTCCTCGAGTGTGGGCGGGACCACGCGGATGCCCCGGGTCGTGACTCCCTGCGCGCGCAGCGCCTCGTGCAGCCGGCGCTCGAGATCGGCGGCAGAGGCGCTGAAGACCCGCAAGGTGTGGCCGTAGATGCTGACGCCCGCGACCTCCGCCAGCCCCCGCACCGCCGCCGCCGCCTGCATCACGGGGACGGCGTCCACCTCCAGGATCGTCTCGGCCAGCTCCGCCCGGCACTGCTCCGGCGATCCCAGGCCGACCAGTCGGCCCCCGTGCATGAAGGCGATCGTCCGGCAGCGCTCCGCCTCCTCCACGTAGTGGGTCGTCACGAGAATGGTGCTTCCCTCGGCGCTCATCTCGTAGAGGAGATCCCACATCCGCTGCCGCGAGGGAGGGTCGGCCCCGGCCGTCGGCTCGTCCAGAAACAGGATGGCGGGCGCGTGCACCAGGGCGCAACCCAACGCCAGGCGCTGCTTGAGCCCGCCCGAGAGGTGCTCGGTCAACTCCCGACGGCGCTCCGTCAACCCCACCCGTTCCAGCGTCCGGTCCACCTGCCGCTTCCGCTCCGCCCGGGCCAGACGGTAGATCCCGGCGAAGAAGTCCAGGTTCTCCTCCGCGGTCAGGTCGTCATACAGGCTGAAGCGCTGCGGCATGTAGCCCACGCGCCGCTTGATCGCCTCCGCATCCCGGATCACGTCCAGCCCGGCCACGCAGGCGGTCCCCTCCGTCGGATCGAGCAGCCCGCAGAGCATGCGGATGGTGGTCGTCTTGCCGGCGCCGTTCGGCCCCAGAAAACCGAAGATCTCCCCGGCCCGGACGCTCAGGTTCAGGCTGGCGACCGCGGTGAGATGGCCGAAGCGACGGGTGAGGTTTGTCGTCTCGATGGCGAGCGTCATGACCCAACATCACTCCCGACGGCATCGCGAATCTCGCGCGCGCCGCCCCGAAACTCGGGCCTGCGAACGGGCCACCGCCGCGACGCCGGGCGGCCCAAAACCGATTGACAACCCTCTGGAAACTCGGTAGCCTGCCTTTCCATACCACAATTCGCTCGTCCGCGCACCTGGAGAGGACAGGGTTGGCGGTCAAGAAGCTGCTCCTGGCGAAGCCGCGGGGATTCTGTGCGGGGGTCGATCGCGCCATCGACGTCGTCAATCTCGCCCTGCGCCTCTACCCCGGCCCCGTTTACGTCCGCAAGGAGATCGTTCACAACGTCCACGTGGTCAACGACCTGCGCGCCAAGGGGGCCGTCTTCGTGGACGAGCTGGACGAGGTCCCGGATGGGGCCACGGTCATCTTCAGCGCCCACGGGGTCTCGCCCGAGGTCCGCGCCCGAGCGGCCGCCCGCGGTCTCCAGGTGATCGACGCCACCTGCCCCCTGGTGACCAAGGTCCACCACGAAGCGATCCGCTTCGCCCGCGAGGGGCGGCCCATCGTCCTGGTCGGCCATCAGGGCCACGACGAAGTGATCGGCACCATGGGGCAGGCCCCCGACCACATCCACCTCATCGGCTCGGCCAACGAGGCCGGGGCCCTCCGGATCTCCGACCCGGAGCGCGTGGCCGTCATCACCCAGACCACGCTCAGCCTGGACGACACCTCGGCGGTGATCGACGTCCTGCGCCACCGGTTCCCCGGCATCGCCGTGCCCTCCCGGGACGACATCTGCTACGCGACCCAGAACCGGCAGCTCGCCGTCAAGGCCATCGCGCGCCGGGCCCCGGTCATCCTGGTCATCGGGTCGAAGAACAGCTCCAACAGCAACCGCCTGGCCGAGGTGGCGCAGGCGCAGGGGGCCCGCGCCCACCTCATCGACGACATCGGCCAGCTGGATCCCGCCTGGTTGCAGGGGGTCGAGTGCGTGGGGATCACCGCGGGCGCCTCGGCACCCGAGCACCTCGTGGATCAAGTCGTGCGCTACTTCCGGGCCCAGGGCGCCACCGAGATCGAGGAGGTGGAGGCCGTGACCGAAGAGGTCAGCTTCGCCCTCCCCCCCGAGCTGGTCCGCGACCGCGAGCAGCAGGCCCAGCCCTGGGCCGAACCGGGATTCGCCCCCCGATGACCACGACCGGCTCCGCCGCCGCAGTCGATGGCGGGGTCTGCCGCGCGGTCACCAAGGCCAGTCGATCGAACTTCGCCTTTGCCTTCCTCTTCCTTCCCCGCCCGAAACGCGAGGCCCTGTACGCCATCTACGCCTACTGTCGGGTGACCGACGACCTCGTGGACGAGCCCGGACCGGCGGACCCCGCACCCGAGGGAACGGCGGACGCGCGGGTGGAACGCCTCCGGGCTTGGCGGGCCGAGCTGGACGCCTCGCTCGCCGGCACGCCCGGCCACCCGGTGACCCGCCGGCTGACCGAAGTCCTGCGGGACTTCCCCATCCCCCGAGACTGTTTCGTGGAGCTCCTGAGCGGGGTGGAGATGGACCTGGGCCGGCCCCGCTACCCCACCTTTGCCGACCTGGAGCGGTACTGCTACCGTGTGGCCGGGGTGGTCGGCCTCATGTGCATCGAGGTCTTCGGGTACTCGCAGCCCGGGACCCGCCTGTACGCCGAGCGGCTCGGCATGGCCTTCCAGCTCACCAACATCCTGCGCGACCTGGGCAAGGATGCCAAGGCGGGGCGGGTGTACCTGCCGCAGGAGGACCTCGCGCGCTTCGGCGTCAGCGAGGCGGACCTCGTGGCGGGGCATCTCACGCCGCCGGTCCAGGCCCTGCTCCGCTTCGAGGCCGACCGGGCCTGGCAATTCTACGCGGCGGCGCGGGCCGCCCTCCCCCGTGAGGACCGCCGGAAGATGCTCCCCGCGGAAGTCATGCGGGTCATCTATGCCCGGCTGCTCCGGGACATCGAGGCCCGCGGCTACGACGTCTTCTCGCGCCCCGTCGCCCTCTCCGATACCCGGCGCATCCTGCTCGCCCTCTCCTGCTGGGCCAGGAACCGGCTGGGCTGCTCCTGATCGCTCCGCGAACTCACGAACCGCCAAGGACGCCAAGCAGAAAGACTCCCTGTTCCGAAACGAAAGAGTCCACACCCAATCTCAGCCCGAACATTGCAGTTTAACCGCAAAGCACGCCAAGCACGCAAAGAGAACCCCAAAGATCTCAAGGGATCCGGCGGCATGTCCTCCCCGGGGGCGCCAACACAATTCGGGGCCGTCGCCCGAGGGCGAATCCCTCTGTCTGGTCCCCCTTTGCGCTCTTTGCCTGCCTGCCGCGACGCGTGCGGCGCAGGCAGGCGAGCTTTGCGGTGAAATATTCGGGCTCAGGGCGCTGCGATAGCAACGGCCCCGGTATGTGAGCTCGAACCCCGTGGCGTGCTTGGCGTCTTGGCGGTTACGGCTTTCCGTGGTTCGCGCGATCACTCGGGAGGTGGTGGAGCCGCACCGGGAGGCTCGGCGAGCAGGTCCGTCATCTGGAGCCCCTTCACATACTCGACCGTCCGATCGTCCCGGATCTCCTCCAGCCGCTTCACCACGTCGCGGATGCGGAGCGTGGACCGCCGGATGATCTCGAGCTTGCGCTGGGCCTCTTCCGGCAGCGCCTCGGCCTGCCCCAGGAGCAGATCGGTGAACCCCAGGATGCTCCCCAGCGGATTGTTGATCTCGTGCCGGATGGCCAGCCCGATCTCGCCGATGGCTGCCATCCGTTCGCTCCGCACCAACCGTGCCTGCGTCTCGAGCAGCACGGTCTGCTTGCGCTCCAGCTCTTCCGCCTTCTGCTGCAGCTCGCGCGTGAGCGCGAGCGTCCGCAGGCAGCCGTGCACCCGCGCCAGGAATTCCCGCGGGTGAAAGGGCTTGGGGATGTAATCGTCCGCCCCCCTGAGGATCCCCTCCACGCGGTCCTCGACCCGATCCAGGGCCGTCAGGATGATGATGGGAAAGGGGGGGGTCGTCGCGGTCGTCTTGAATTCCTGGCAGAGGAGGCTGCCGTCGCCGTCGGGGAGCATCCGATCCAGCAGCAGGAGATCCGGCAGCTCCGCCGCCACCGCCTCCCGGACCTCCCGGAGGGTCGTCGCGCATCGCACCAGATAGCCTTGCGCTCTGAGCAGGTCTCCGATCACGGCCGCCTGGACGGGGTCATCCTCCGCCACCAGGATTCGGGCGGCGGCCAAGGGGAATGGGGCGATCATGAGCGCCTCCTTCGTTTTAGCGAGACGGGCACGGCAGCCGGGTCAAAACTCATAGACGGCCAGGGGCAGGGGGGGCACCAGGATCGCCAGCAGCACCAGCGCTGCGACGGCCAGGGCGCGCCGGTATGGATCCAGCGGGGTCAGATCGTCGAGGGGTGGCGGATGACGCAACCCCAGGCCCACGGCGATGGCGACCCACAGGAGCCAGCCCAACCACTGGGAGTACGCGGCCAACAGGACGAGCACACCCAGGAACGTCCAGACCATGCGCGGGAATCGCCGCCCCAGGACCGCGTAGGCAATGTGCCCGCCGTCCAGTTGGCTGAGCGGCATTAGGTTGAGTGCGGTGACGAAGAGCCCCAGCCACCCGGCCATGGCCATGGGGTGGAGGAAGACGTCGAAGCCGTCGGGGATCGGCCCCTTGCACAGCCACTTGAGCAGAAGGTAGAAGAGCGAGTTCCCCTCCTGCAGGATGACCCCCGCGATGGGGCGCACCGGCGAGAGAAGGAGGCCCAGGACCAGCAGCGGGATCCCCACGACCAGCCCCAGGAGCGGCCCGGCGATGCCGACGTCGAAGAGGACCTTCCGGTTCGGGATGGGGGAGCGCATGCGGATGATCGCTCCCATCGTCCCCATCGGCCAGACGGGCAGCGGGACGAAGTAGGGCAGGCTGACCGAGACGCCGTAGGCCCGCGCCGTGAGATAGTGGCCCAGCTCGTGCGCACCCAGGATCAGCAGGAGGGTCGCGGAGAAGGAGAGGCCGCTCAGGAGGCGCGCCGGATCCATGGGCTGAAAGTCGGCTCCCACCAGGACGGTCGTGCCGATGGTCAGGAGGAAGAGCGTGAGGTTGAGCGGCCAGCCCCTCCACCACCCGGCCCTCCGGCGGACCGCCGGGAGCCGGACGAGGATGATCTCGTCGGGGCGCTGGATCATGGGAACATAGCCGCAGGGCGTGAGCCGCGGCGTCAGGACCGCCATGGCCACCTCGGGTGCCACCAGGAGCCGACCACGGAATCGCACCGTGCCGTTCAGCACCCGCCAGTCCTCGATGGCGAGCACCCCATCCAGCTTTCGCCCGAGGAAGAACGCCCACGGGGCGCTCGTCAATCCCCACCCTCGCATGCATACACCCTGCCGCGGCACCGCGCGCCGCGCGCCGGCCCGCGGGCATGGTTATAGCATGCGAGACGGCACGACGCAATCGGGCGAGCCCGGCGGCACGACGCGAAGCGACCCGCCGCTCCACGCCCCGTCTTCCCGGCGGAATGCCATCGGACGCGTCTCACCCGCCAGCCAGTGCGGGATCTGATCGGCATAGTAGGGCGAGCGCGGATCGCCCGCGGCCCCGCCCGCGATGATCCAGACGGACGACTCCGGCGCGCCCAGGTCCACGATCTGCCGGTAGCTCGGGCCGACCGCGACGGCAAAGGGGGCCACCAGGGGAAAGGCGCCCAGATTGACCGTCATGCCGTCCCCCGGTCGGGCGTAGGGACCCCGATTGAGTCGGAAGAGCCAGCTCAGCCCCCGCGCCAGCCGGCCCCGGCCCCGCCCGAGCGGGTGCTGGAACGTGAGCCGGTGGAGCGTCCCCCACCGCCAGGCGGCGGGGTCGGGTCCCAACCGCTTCCCTGCCTCCTCCCAGGCCGTCGCAAGACACGCCTCCACCATCGCCGGCGTCCCGTCGGGAAAGCAGATCGGCTCGCCGCCGAGGAGGGCGCGGTCCACCGCCGGGACCGCCAGGTGCAGGGTCGAGAGGTAGGACCGGAAGAGGCCCGGCGCCCGCCCCTCCAGGGCCGGCCGGACGGCCCGCAGGAGGAGCGCCTGGTAGAACAGCTCGTAGAGCGCGGCGGGCGCACTGTCGGCCAGGAGCCGCCCGTCCCAGGCGAGGAGCAGCTCTGCCGCCCACCGCGCCCGCGGATCGCCGAGGCGCGGCTGGAGCGGCCGCACCAACTCGCCCACGATCCCCGCGGCCTGGAGCGAGAGGACATCCCCCTGGATCGCAGCCATCTCCTCGAGGCGCGCCCCCTCCATCCGGCGGAGGAGCTCCGTGATGCGCGCGGCCCGGTACGGGGGTTCCCAGAAACCGGCCGCCAGGCTTCCCGGGAGGTCCTGCGCCACCCGGTTGTTCGCCGTCACGAGGAACCCGGCCGCGGGGTCCACGGCCCGCGGCTGCTCCGCCCAGGCGAGATACCCCTGCCAGGCATGGTCGGGTCGCGCCCCGTCCAGGATAGGCGGGCGCCGGCCGGACCAGGGCCGCCGGGGGAACCGCCCCGCGCAGAAGTAGGCGATGCCCCCCTCCGCATCGGCCACCACCACGTTCAGGGCGGGCAGGGCGAACCCGCGCACGGCGGCCTCGAACTCCCCCACGTTCCGGGCCCGGTTCATCCCGAGGAGGGCGTCCAGGCCCCGCCAGGGTTCGAAGCCCACCCAGCGATACGACAGCGTCGGATCGCCCGGCCCGCCCGGGAGGATCGGGCACCGCACCCCCTCGTGCCGGACATAGCGGAGCGTGTGCCGGACTGCGCGCGCCGATCCACGCACAGAAAAGCTGGCCTCCGCCACCTCCACCGAATGCCACCCGTCCCCCCGCAGGTAATGCGCGCCCGACGCATCCAGCGTCTCCGCGTAGTAGTCGCCGTCGTCCGCCATCACGGCGGTGAGCCCCCACGCGAGGGAGGGGTTCCGCCCGACCAGGACGGCGGGAACGCCGGGGATCGTCCCGCCGATGACCCGATGGGTCGGGCCATAGAGGGCCACAGGATACCAGAGGGCGGGCAGGCCAATGGTTAGGTGCGGATCGTTGCAGAGGAGCGGCTTCCCCGAGGCCGTGCGGGCGCCGCCGAGCACCCAGCCGTTGCTCCCGAGCCCGGGGCCGGCCAGACCCAGGGCCTGCCGCGCCACATCGTCCAGGTCCGCCGCCCCGGTGGAGAAAGTCTCCGACAGGATGCAGTGGCCCTGGGCCTGCTCCGGGGGCAGGAGGGGGTGGAGGGCG
>JBGPQZ010000027.1:0-17691 GCA_041489335.1 Methylomirabilia bacterium | reverse complement strand
GCCCCCCCCCCCGCCGGCCCCGTACTCCCGCCGCCACCCCGGCCGCCGAGGCGGCGGCAACGACCTGGGGTTGCGGGAAAGTTGGGGGGTTTATGGAAGTCGGGCTAGGCACTCTTTGCAGCCCCCCGCAACCAGTCAGGAGTAGGCAGGGAATGAAGAAAACCAGGGGAGACCAGAATCCGGGACCGGAGAAGTTGGACACTCGAGCCCAAGAACCGCCTGGCAAATCTCGTTTCATCATCCTGACCTATCCCCATTTATCCTTGGTCACGTTACCGCCGCGATCTTATCGGACCGCTTCAACTTGGTCAAGTATTTGCCTGTAGCTAGGGTCCTTGGCGGCCTTCGGCCCCCTGGGTCCAGGCCCGGAGGGCGTCCCGTCCCGCCGAGACGAATTGACGCAGGTAACTCATCCGCTCGTCAGGGGAGAGCGCCAACCAAAGGTAGCCGTAGCGCGCGAACTCTGGGAGCCAACCGCGTGAGGCAACCCTGTGAATCGTTGGTTCTCCCAGACAAAGACTATCAGGCCGGACTTCGCGAAGCAACTGCTGAAAAATGCGTGCTCCGAGGTGCGTGTTGCATGCGGCCAGCGCGTACCACAAGCCCCGATGGGCGGACGGAGTCGCGCGAAGCTCCGAAAGGCCGTCGCCATCCCGGGCCGCCTGGAATTCCCGAAATGCCAAGCAGATGTCGAGAAGGCCTAGGGGGTTTTTCAGGCCATGGTGCAGCCAGGCATGGTGGCAGAGGTAGATGAAATGGTCCAAGGGGTCGAGGCGCCGGAGGCGAGTGTCTGTAGGGAAGAGCGGCTGCGCTCGATCCCACCAGGCATCAAGGTCGGGGCTCCAGGCCTTTCGACGGATCGGCAGGTGCGTCGCATTCAGCGGTTCGGCGTGCAGATCAACGTCAATCCCACTCTCGGGGTTGAGAAAGTCCTCGATGCCGAAAGACTTGTCGGAGTAGCCGAGCGCGATGAGTAATTCCGAGGCGGCCGCCAGGTGCTCAGGTTTCACCAGGAGGTCAATATCCTCCATCGGGCGGCACGCCGGGTCCGGGTAGACTTGCTCGGCAAGTGCCATCCCTTTCAGCGCGAGGGCCGATATGCCTCGCGCGGAAAACGCATGGCCGATCTCCAAGAGTGCGCCCCTCAGCCGCTCATAGCGAAGCGAGGCGCTGTAGAACGCAGACCGCAGCTCTTCCTCGATTTCGGCAGGGGGGCTCAGACCGAGCTTGCGAACAACCCAGAAGGCCAGCGGCCGCATCCGCTGGCTTCGTAGCGTCGGCAGCAGGGTAGTCCAATCCCTCGGAAGGGTTGCCAGTGGCTCGCCGTCGACCGCCACGCCGTTCACTGCGAGAAATGCTCGCAGGAGCCGATAGGCCGGCTGCTGGGACGGACTCGGGAAGATTTTCACTACGCTCCCACCAAGAAACCTGGCAGCCGTCTTCGCTCAATAGTCCGAGTGCCGCGGATCCCGCCGAGCGCCTGGCCGTGGTTGTTTGCCCACGCCGGACTCTTCGCAGAAGGACGACACCGGGAAACACTGCGCCTGCAAGGCTCAGCCCGGAGTCGTCTTAATTGGTCGGGCGTTCGAAGGAACAGGCTTCGGTAATATACAACAGCGTATTGGCGGAGAGATCGACGCGTCGGGGGGACTCCGGCCCCTGTCCGGTCGACCCCGCGATGATCTCCACCACGGGGCGCAGCGGGAAAGCCGGGTTGGTGCCCACGATCCGGCCGAACTCCATCGAATTGAGGCGGATGTAGCTCCCCACGGGGAAGGTGGACAGCCCGCGGATGAGGCCCTTGAGCAGCCGGTCGGGGAAGCGCTGGCGCTCGGTGCCGATCAGTTCCTTCACGACGTCGAAGGCCACGCGCATCTTGCGGTGGGGCCGGGGGTGGGTGAGGGCCTCGTACATGTCCGCGAGGCCGACGATTTTGGCGTACTCGTGGATCTCCTCTCCCTTCAGGCCCCGGGGGTACCCGCTGCCGTCCTCCCGCTCGTGCTCTTGCAGGGCCACGTTGGCGAGCCATTCGAACTCCGACCCCAAGGCTTGCAGCGCACGGAACCCCTTCTCGGGATGCCGTTGCAGAAGGACCCGTTCCTCGTCGGAGAGGGGTTCGGGCTTGTCGAGGATCCGCTTGGGAAGGACCAGCATGCCGACGTCGTGCAGACACGCGGCCAGGCCGAGCCAGGGCAATTCCTCTTCCTGACAGCCCATCCCCTGGGCGATCTTGATGGCGAAGATGGCCGTGTTGACCATGTGCCGGGGCAGGTCGATGTGAACCGGGCCGCTCTCAGAGGCCTGAAGGAGCAGGCGGTCGTCCCCGCCAGCGAGGGTTCGCGCCATGCCGGCCACGATCCGCTGGAGCGTCCCAATGGCAAGGGGAAGGCCGTTTCCGATCGCATCCAAGACGCGGGCGACTTCCTGCTGGGCGGCTTGGTAATGGAAGCTCTCGGCGCGGTCCGTATCCTGGGTCTTGGCCGCGGCCTCCGCGGGGCGCGCGGCGCGCTCTCCGGGTTCGCTCCCCATCGCGGCGAACGAGAGCGAAGACTCGGCCTTGCGCTCCGGCTGGTCGGGGCTTGGGCTACGGACCAGATCACTCAGGCGAACAATGGGAGGCCTCCCTTGCGACGCGGCGAGACACGAGGCACCGCCTCAGTTCGTGGTGCCGAGGACCCGCTGCACCAGACCGCCGTCGACGAGACGGGCGTTCTTGGTGTAGCCATCCAGCAAGCACAGGTCGCAGAGTGTGTTGATGCTCCGGGGCACGCCCTGCGTGTGCTCCCACACCGCCTCGAGCGCGTCGTCGGAGAACACCGGCTCCTTGGCGCCCGCCTTTTCCAGCCGGAAGGAAATGTAGCGGGCTGTCTCGACCTGGTCAAGGGGCTTCAGATGATGGCGAATGGCAATGCGCTGGTCCAGCTGCCGAATACGGCCGATCATGTCCGTGATTTCCGGCTGGGCCATCAGGATCAGCGTCAGCAGGAATCGGTCATTCAGCTGGAAGTTCAGCAGCATCCGGAGCTCCTCGAAGACGCCGACATCCCGAATGCAGTGCGCCTCGTCGATGATGAGCACCGTGTCCTTGCCGTTCTGCAGGTTGGCGAGGAGGCGCTCGTTCAGGCCCCGGAGCAGCGCCACCTTGCTGGTGCCGGAAGGGGCGATGCCTAACTGCAGGTTAATCTCTTCCAGAAAATCGCTGCTGGGCAGCGACGGGTTCGTGACCAGTCCGATGTCGTACTTCTCCCGAGCCAGCTCGACGATAAATTCGCGGCTCAGGGTAGTCTTGCCACACCCGACCTCGCCGACCAGGAGGGCCGCCCCCTTGTTGTGCTTCACCGAGTACATCAGGCGGGCGAGCCCTTCCCGGTGCTGGGTCGAGAGGAAGAAGAACTTCGGGTCCGGGACGTTCTGGAACGGAGCGGCGGTCAGCCCCCAGTGCTGTTCGTACATTCGGAAGTCCTCAGCGGTTGCCCACGCGTGGCCGAACGCCGCATCCGCGGGTCTCGCACCATGGGCCCCGGCCCCGTCCGGACCTCCCGGACGTCACCAACGCTCCCGCAGGCTCCCCACGTTCCCGTCCCGTCTCCACCGTCGAAAGCCTGGCCATCCAGGAGAATTAGTGGAACAAATACCACTAATACAAGACGGAATCAAAGGGAATTTGCAGTGACGACAGAGGAAATCTGCGCAACTCATCCTCAGCGGGGCGTCAGGCGATCCGGAGGCTCTCGGAGTCCGCTCTCGCGGTGCATTCCGCACCGCACCTCGCCCCCGCCGACGACTTCGGTCCCCTCGCGCGGAGCAGACCTTCGGCGCCCGGCAAAAAAATCGGGTGGCCCCCCATTTTTTTCTTGCAATCGGGTGAAAATGCACTATAAGCAACTACAAAAATTTGAGAAGCGGCACGCGGCGCCTGCGCGAAAGGGGGTAGCTAATTGCACGCATTGGGCAGACACCTGCTGGTTGAACTCCACGGTTGTCACCCAGACTCGCTGAAGAAAGTCGACGTGGTCAAAGACATCCTGGTTGGTGCCGCCCGCGCCTGCGGGGCCACGATTGTGGACGTCGCCTTCCACGAGTTTAAGCCCTTCGGCGTCAGTGGGGTCGTAGTCATCGCGGAATCTCACCTTTCCATCCACACCTGGCCAGAATACCGGTACGCTGCGGTGGACATCTTCACCTGCGGCGAGGTGATCAGGCCGGAACGCGCCGTGGCTTACATCGCCTCCCGTTTCCGCTGCAAGAGCCCCTCCGTGGTCGAGATGAAGCGAGGCTTGATCCCCGGCGTGGTAGGCAAGCTGGCCCACAAGGTGGCAACCGACGACAAACTCGGCGAGGCTGTCGCCGATGCCGCTCAGGAACTCTCGCTGGTTCATTGAGTCGTTGAGTGCGGGAGAAGGGCACCTCCCGGATCCTGGGAGGCGCCCTTCTCCCAGCAGGCTCCTCCTCCGATCCACCGACATTCCGGAACTCGGCCGCTACGCTAAGGGCCTTTCCTGCCCGATTCTTTCCTGGGCTGCGGCCATCCCGCCTTCGGCCATTGCTCCCGGGATTATGGACTTTCGCGTTCCTGCGCTGGGAGGCGACGATGGGGTCCCCAGCCTCGAGTGAGGTCAGGAGGAATTCTCGGTCCGGTCGCCTTGGCGTTGCGGCCTAGATTGCGTGTGGCATGGGGGAAGCCGCCGGGCGCTCAAGTGTTGGAGGGAAGAGCATGCCGATTCAAGACCATCAGCTGCTGATCGAGGCATTTAGTCCACACGAGGGTCATGTGCATGGGGTGACCGGGGTGATTGCCACCAGCCGATCGCCGTACCAGGTGATCGAGATCGTCGAGCTGGGGAGCTACGGGAAGGCGCTTGTCCTGGACGGGAAGGTGCAATCGACAACGGGAGATGAATTCATCTACCACGAGAGCATCATTCATCCGGCGATGCTCTGCCACCCAGAGCCGCGCCGGGTGTTCGTGGTGGGGGGCGGAGAGGGGGCTCCCGTGCGCGAGATTCTCAAGCACCGGAGCGTGGAAAGCGTCCTGATGGTTGACATTGACAGCGAGGTCGTGGAGTTCTGTCGGCGCCACCTCCCGGAGATGAGCGCAGGGGCATTTGAGGATACGCGGGTCCAGGTCGAATTCATGGATGCGCGAGCCTTTCTGGAGTCCTCAGATCAGGCATTCGATATCATCATCATCGACATCTCGGAGCCCATTGAAGAAGGCCCCGCCTATCTCCTCTTCACGCAGGAGTTCTACAAGATCGTCTTCGACCGGCTGACCGAGCACGGGGCGCTGGCTGTCCAGGCGGGGACCATCAGCCTCACCGACCTGGAGTGTTTTGCGACCGTGCACGCCACGCTGCAAAGCGTCTTCCCGGTCGTGGCCCCCTATTTTGCGGACATCCCCTCGTTCGGCAGGCCGTGGGGGTTCCTCTTCGCGGGCAAGGGAAAGCATCCCGCCGCCTTCAGCCGGGAAGAGATTGACCGGAGGATTCGGGAGCGTGTTCGCGGGAGCCTCCGGTACTATGACGGTGAAACCCACACCATGAGTTTCTGCCTTCCGAAACACGTCAGGGAGCAGCTGGCCGCGGAGAAGCGAATCATCGAAGACAACCATCCGCTCTTTGCGTTCCGATAGGAGTGTATCAGTGGCCCCCATCGCACCGCATCAATTCAAAACCCCGCTCTTCGATGCCATGGTCAGCCTGGCCGAGGCCAAGAAGGTCTCTTTTCACACGCCCGGCCACAAGAGCGGGAAGGGTATCTCCACACGCTTCCGCAAGTTCGTCGGTAGTAGAATCTTCACCATCGACCTCACCACCCTGGACGAGGTGGACTGCCTGCAGAAGCCCGTCGGGGTGATCAAGGAGGCGCAGGAATTGGCGGCGGAGGCCCATGGGGCCGACCGCTCCTTCTTCCTCGTCAATGGAACGACGGTCGGGAACCATGCCATGATCCTCGCCACCCTCTTCCCCGGGGACGAGGTGCTGGTGGCGCGGAACGCCCACAAGTCCATTCTGGCCGGCATCATCCTGAGTGGCGCCACCCCCCGCTTCTTCCTTCCCAGCTTCGATCCGGACTTCGGGATCGCCGTGAACGTGACGCGCGCGGCGCTCACGAAGGCCATGACAGCCTACCCTCGGGCGCGCGTGGTGACGGTCACCAGCCCCAACTACTACGGGATCGCGGCGGACATGCCGGCCCTCGTCGCCGGGGTCAAGGAGCAGGGGAAGATCATCCTGGTGGACGAGGCGCACGGGCCGCATCTGCACTTCCACCCGGCCCTCCCCCCCTCGGCGGTGGATGCGGGGGCCGACCTCACGGTGCAGAGCACGCACAAGATCGTCGGGGGCATGACGCAGGCCTCCATGCTCCACGTGAAGGGGACGGCGGTGGACGGGGGCCGCGTGGCGGGCGTCCTCCAGATGCTGCAGAGCACCAGCCCCTCGTACATCCTGATGGCCTCCCTCGACCTGGCCCGGATGCAGATGGCGACCGAGGGCCGGAAGCTCCTGGCCAAGGCCATCGATCTGGCGGAAGAGGCCCGGGCGCGGATCAATCGCCTGCCGGGGATCCGGTGCCTCAGCGCCGAGCAGGTGGCGGCCTGGGGGGAGTTTCGGCTGGACGTCACCAAGCTGACCATCTCGGTGAAGGAATTGGGGCTGACGGGCTACGCGGCTTCCGGGCTCCTCAACACCGAGTTCGGCATCCAGGTGGAGATGGCCGACCTGTTCAACGTCCTGGTCATCGTCAGCATCGGGGACCGCCGGGATGATCTGGATCGTCTGGTGAGCGGGCTCGAGACGCTGGCCCGCCGCAGTCCGTCGGATCGTTCCGGCACCCGGCAAGACTTCCCCGTCGTGCCCCCGGTGCAGGAGGCGCGGCTCGCCTGCCCCCCCCGGGACGCCTATTTCGCCCGCCACGCCTTCGTGCCGCTCTCCCGGGTCGTGGGCCGCGTGAGCGCCGACATCATCACCATCTACCCCCCCGGCATCCCGATCCTGGTGCCGGGGGAGGAGATCTCGGCCGCGGCCGTCGAGTATCTGCAGTACCTGGGGAGCCGCGGCGCGCGCATCGACGGGGTGGTGGATCCCACCGCCGGCGGGGGCGAAGCGGCCGTCCGCGTACTCGCCGACTGAAATGTCCTCTCCGGCATCCATTTGCGGAAATTCATTGCATTTTCCGCGCACCCTGGTATAGTGCGCCGGCGATTTTGCCAGGGGCGTTGTGGCTGCGGGCAACAGGCGGGGTTCCCCGGACCTGCGGCCCGTGCGTTGTTTTTGGAGGCGGTCTCGTGCGAAAACGGATCCGAGGTCGAGTGATCCTCTTGGTGTTTTTGACGCTGCTCACCGGCTACTACATCACCCCCAGCGTGGCCCCGGTGGAGAGCCTGCCGTCCCTGTTCCCGGGCGTGCTGCCGCGTGCCGAACGGATGAACCTGGGGCTGGACCTGCAAGGGGGGATGCACCTGGTTCTGGAGGTGCAGGCCGACAAGGCGGTGGAGAGTTCGGTGGAGCGGCTCATGGAGGAGGTGCGGCGCCTCCTCGAGAAGGAGCAGATCGGCATCACACAGCTCACGCGGGAGGGGACGACGGGCCTCCTGCTCAAGGTGGCCAAGGCCGCGGAACGGGACAAGGCCCAGCGCCTGCTGGGGGAGCTGGTGACGCTGGACAAGGTGCCCGGCGCCACCGCCGACGAACTGAAACTGACCCTGCAGGGGCGCGAGGCCAAGCGGATCGCGGAGCTGGCCGTCCGCCAGAGCCTGGAGACGATCCGAAACCGCGTGGATCAGTTCGGCGTGACGGAGCCGCACATCGTGCCCGAGGGCGACCGCCGCATCGTGGTGCAGCTCCCGGGGATCCGGGACCCGCAGCGGGCCATCAACCTGATCGGGAAGACGGCCCTGCTGGAGTTGAAGGCGGTGGACAGCACGGTCAACCCCGAGGAGGCGGCGCAGGGGAAGCTGACCCTACCGCCGGACCTCCAACTCCTCTACTTGCGTGAGGTGGATGACAACCGCCAGATGGTCGGCAAGCGCCCGATCATCGTCCAGCGACGGGCAGTCATCACCGGTTCCTCGCTCACGTCGGCCGAGGTGCGGCCGGACGATCAGGGGGGCTGGCTGGTGGCGTTCTCGCTGGACAGCCAGGGCGCCCGGGTCTTCGGCGACTTCACCGGGGCCAACGTGGGGAAGCAGCTGGCCATCGTCCTGGATGACACGGTGTACAGCGCGCCCGTGATCCGCTCCAAGATCGGCGAGGGGCGGGGCCAGATCGAGGGGAACTTCACCGCCGATTCGGCCCGCGACCTGGCCATCGTGCTGCGCGCCGGCGCCCTGCCGGCGCCCGTCCAGATCATCGCCAACCTGACGGTGGGACCGAGCCTGGGCCAGGATTCGGTCGCCAAAGGCGTCCGGGCGGCCATCCTGGCGGCCATCGCCGTGGCCCTCCTGATGGCGGTCTACTACAAGTTCTCCGGGGTCATCGCGGACTTCGCCCTGCTCCTGAACTGCATCATGCTGGTGGGGATCCTGGTGGCCATCCGCGCCACCCTCACGCTGCCCGGCATCGCGGGGATCGCCCTCGGCATCGGCATGGCCGTGGACAGCAACGTCCTCATCCTG
Organism: Methylomirabilia bacterium; assembly: GCA_041489335.1. Classification (GTDB taxonomy): domain Bacteria; phylum Methylomirabilota; class Methylomirabilia; order Methylomirabilales; family 2-02-FULL-66-22; genus 2-02-FULL-66-22. Next base: position 9,074 of record JBGPQZ010000027.1, on the reverse strand, counting down.
GAGCGCATCCGCGAGGAGCTCAAGCTGGGCAAGACGGTCCGGGCGGCCATCGACGGTGGCTACGACAAGGCCTTCGTGACCATCGTGGACTCTCACGTCACCACGCTCATCACCGCCGCCGCCCTGTTCCTCTTCGGGACGGGCCCGATCAAGGGCTTCGCGGTGACGCTGAGCCTGGGGGTGTCCATCAACCTGTTCTCGGCCCTGGTGGGGACGCGGGTGGTGTACGACTGGATCACCTCGTGGCGGGATCTGAAGCAACTGAGCATCTAACGGTGAGACGGGAGGCGGGGCCGCCCGGGCCGTCCGGTCCGGCGCCTGCTTTCCTTTGACCTCTCCCGCGGCCGGCGGGAGGAGTGGATGGGCGGATCGTGGAAATCCTGGGGAAGACCAAATTCGATTTCATCGGCAAGCGTCATATCGCGTACATGATCTCCACCGGGCTGGTGATCCTGGGGATCGTGGCCTTGGTCCAGATCTCCCGGGGGGCCGCCAACCTGGGGATCGACTTCGCGGGCGGCACGTCCATCCAGGTCAAGTTCACCCAACCGGTAGACCTGGGCGCCGTCCGACAGGCCCTCAGCGCGAACGGGATCAAGGATAGCGAGCCGCAGCAGTTCGCCGACGGCCGCGGCGTGATGATCCGCCTCAAGCGGAGCACGGCCGAGGCCGGGATGGCCGAGCGGGTTCAGGAGGCCTTGCGGAAGGAGCTCGGGTCGAATCCCTTCACGCTGGAGGCCTCCACCGAGGTGGGGCCCGCCATCGGCAAGGAGCTGCAGCAGAAGGCCCTCCTCGCCATTGCCATCTCCCTGGCCGGCATCGTCATCTACATCGCCTGGCGGTTCGAGTTCCGCTTCGGCGTGGCGGCCACCATCGCCACCTTCCACGACGTCCTGGCAGTCCTCGGGATCGTATTCATCCTCCAGAAGGAGATTACCCTTCTCATCGTCACGGCCCTGCTCACCCTGGCGGGGTACTCCCTGACGGACACCGTGGTGGTGTACGACCGGATCCGAGAGAACCTGCGCGCCCGGCGGCGGGAGGATCTGGGCGACATCATGAACGCCAGCATCAACCAGGTGCTGAGCCGAACGGCCATGACCTCGATCACCACCCTCCTGGCCGCCGCCGCCCTGTTCTTCCTGGGTGGGGACGTTCTCCACGACTTCGCGTTCGCTCTGCTCCTCGGCATCATCGTCGGGACCTACTCCTCCTGGTTCGTGGCCTCCCCGCTGATCTACGAGTGGCGCATTCGCACCGAGGCGTCCCGACGCCCGCGCAAGTAGGTCCGGGGGCCGAGCCGCCGTGTCCCGCCAAGCGGTCGGTCGGCGCTGGCACCTCAGGCCGTCCGACCCCGTGGCGGTGGCCGCCCTGGCGCGGGCGCTTCACCTCTCCCCGCTGATCGCGCGGCTCGCTCCGCTCCGCTGGCGGGTTCCATGCGGCCGAGGCCCTGGCCTCCTGCACCGACCTGCTCTCGCAGTACGGCGGCCATCGGCTTCAACCTGGGTGAGTTGGCCGAGGTCCTGGATCGGCCGACGCCCCCCTCCCTCCATTCACCTGGCCTTCGTCCCCGAGCGGAACGCCTGGCAGGGCCGCGAGGCGCTCCAGCTCCGCGTGACGGACCTGCGTCTCTGCGAGGGGTCCGACGACGTTCCATTTACCGCCTGAAGTCCGAAGGCACGTTCTCCAACCATACGCCCAGAACGCGGCAATTGAACCGCAGAGGGCGCAAAGCACGCAAAGAAAGCACGGCCGCATTTCAGGGGCTTACAGGAACGCGGTGCTGGGGAAGGTCGGACGACTCGGAGCCACATCCCAAATGCGTATCCTGAAACCCCGTCCCTCTTTGCGGTCTTTGCCTGCCTGCCGCGACGCGTGCGGCGCAGGCAGGCGAACTTTGCGGTGAAAATTCGGGTTCAGTTGCTTCGAAGAGCTGACGTGTCGGCGATGGATTGTCCCCCCGGGCCGGACCGACGGGGATCGTTGGGTTTTGCCGCGTAAGGAGCCGGGATTCCGCTCACTCTTCGGCCGCCCGATCGGCGTGGGCAGGGGGGGCCAGACAAATGGCGGGATGCTTTTCGCTTGACAAGGTTGGTCTCCTCGCTATAGTTGGCCGGTTAAGCAAATCCACTGCCGCTGCGGGGTTTGCCGTGCGTGTCGGGTGCCGCCGCCCACGCCATGGCAATCGTGTGCCCAGGCGGCGCAGCCGTGTGCGATAGAGAGGCGATGGACCACGCCGCGATTCACCAGATGTTCGAAGAGAGCGCCGCGGTCAAACTCCGCTTCGCGAAGGAGTACGTCTCGCGCATCGAGAGCGTGGCTCGCTCGATGGCCGATGTCCTGCGCCGCGGGGGCAAGCTCCTCTTTTGCGGTAACGGCGGCAGCGCGGCGGACGCCCAGCACCTGGCGGCGGAGTTCGTGAACCGGTTTCAGCAGGATCGGAGGGCGCTGGCGGCCATCGCCCTCACGACGGACACGTCCGTCCTCACCAGTATCGGCAACGATCTCGGCTTCGAGCAGGTGTTTTCGCGGCAGGTGGAGGCCTTGGCCAGGCCGGGGGACCTGCTCGTGGCGCTGAGCACCAGCGGCAACTCCCCCAACGTGCTCCGGGCGGTCGAGGCCGCCCGCCGGCTGGGCCTGGCGACCATCGGATTCGCCGGTGGGGACGGGGGGGCGCTGGCCGCGAATGTGGACGAGGCCTTCGTGGTCCCGAGCCGCGAGACGCCCCGGATTCAAGAGACACACATCACGCTGGGCCATGCGTTGTGCGCCTTGGTGGAGGAACTGCTCGCCGCCGAGGCGGGCGGCGAGGCCTCCGCCGCGGGTTGAGGCCGGGGCGCGTGGTGGCAGGAGGCTGCATGGGGAGACGTAGGCTGGTGTCGCTGGCAATTCTGGCTGCGCTGGTGCTGGGGCTGGCCGGATCGGCGCCGGCCGTGCCCAGTCGGGCCGGGATTTCGGGACACCGGATCCACCGCGGGCATCGCCCTTCGGCCCCGGCACCCCGGGGCGAGTCGCTCGAGGTGCCACGGCCGGGCGCATTTTCGGAGGACCTCGGATTCGGTTCGACGGAGATCAGCGCGTCGGCGGCCATCCTGGTGGATGCCCGGACGGGGAACGTCCTCTTCGCCCGCAACCCGGATGAGCCGCGCGCACCCGCCAGCGTGACCAAGATCCTCACCGCTCTGGTCATCCTGGATCACGGCCGGCTGGCGGAGGTGGTGCAGATCAGCCGCCAGGCGGCGCAGACGGGCGGGCACCGCCTGGGCCTCCGGGCCGGTCAGCGTCTCTCGCTCCGCGACCTCTTGGCCGCCATCCTGATTCGCTCGGCGAACGACGCGGCGGTGGCGGCGGCCGAGCACGTCGGGGGGAGTCTCAGCGGGTTCGTGGCACTGATGAACGCCAAGGCGCAGGCTATCGGCATGACCGGCAGTCGGTTCGCCAATCCCCACGGGCTGGACGAGCCGGACCATTTCACCACGGCCCGGGATATGGCCATGCTCTCCCGCGTCGCCTTGGCAGACTCCACCTTCGCGCAGCTGGTGCGGGCGCGGGAGGCATCCGTCACGGTCTGGAAGCCCGTCCGCCGCGGCCTCGTGCCCGCCATTCGCCCCGTGTACAACCACAATCGGCTGCTGGGGCGACTCCCGGGAGCCGATGGGGTGAAGACCGGATACACCGACGGTGCGGGCCGCTGCCTGGTGGCCTCGGCCAGTCGGGGCAATTCCCGCATGATCGCCGTGTTGCTGAACGACCCACGCCGCTGGACGGATGCCGCGGCCCTCCTTGAATACGGCTTCGAGACGGCGAGAAGTGCTGCCCGGGTGCTGCCCGGCGGTCAGGCCCGTGCCGCGAGCGAGGCGGGCTGGCCGCGCGTCGCAGCGCAGGCCGGGATGGAGGAGCGCCCATGAGATGGAAACGAGACCTCTGGCTGGGTGGCTTCCTATGCGTCCTGCTGTGCCTGCCCGCCTCCGGGATGGCGGCCGAGGCGCCGCAACCCGCGGCGGGGGCGACGCCGGGTGGGACCGAGGAGCCCTACGTGGTGAAGAAGGGAGACACCCTGTGGGGGATCGCCAAGGATCTCCTCCAGGATCCGGTCCTGTGGCCGCGCATTTGGGAGAAGAACCCCTTCATCACCGACCCGAATCGGATCTTCCCCGGGGACCGAGTGACGCTGCCCGGAAAGGAGCTCCAGCCGACTCCCGTGGTGGAGGTGCCGAAGCCCGAGCCGCCGAAGGCGGCGGCCGCGCCGCCCCCCCCACCTCCGCCTCCCCCGCCCCCCCCGGCTCCCGTGGTCCCGCCGCCTGCAGAGGAGTTGAAGGCGGCCGCGCCGCCCCCCCTGCCGCCGGCCACGCCGCACGCCCTTGCCTGCAGCCCCCTCCTGGTGGACGAGCAGGCGGCTGCGGGCTCCGGCATCGGCAAGCTGGTGCGGACCGAGGATGATCGTGCCCTCATCTCCCAGGAGGACCGCGTCTACGTCGGGCTCGAGGCCGGTCAGTCGCTCAACGTCGGGGATCGACTGTCGGTCGTGCGCTTCGGGCAGCGCGTCTCCCATCCGCGAACTGCACAGGAGATCGGCCGGGTGCTGCACGTCCTGGGCCTGCTGGAGGTCCTGGACGTCCAAGGACAGGTGGCCCGGGCCCGAGTGAGCTATAGCTGCCAGCCCATGAGCCGCGGCGATCGCGTCGTTTCCTTCGCCCCCAGCCCCTTCCCGGAGGGCAAGACCCCCCAGCCGGCCGGCCGCGCGGTGGCGGGCGTGATCGTGGATTCTCCGCGGGGCGACCAGCTCTACGCCTCGCAGCAGGTGGTGTTCCTGGACGTGGGGGTGGAGCGGGGGATCGGGCCGGGGGATGTCTTTGCCATCTACCGGCCGCGCAACCCGGTGACAAACGAGGCGGGGGCAGTCTTCTCCTTGGAGCCTGAGCGGCTCGGGGAGGCCGTGGTCATTCGGGTCACCGAGCGAACCGCCACGGCGATCCTGACGGCCAGCCAGAAAGAGAGTCGGGTCGGGGATCAGGTCGTCCTGAGCGGCCAGATCACTCCGTAGCGGCGCCTTCGCGCTCGGCGCGCCACCGCCCTGAAGCCGGGGCGAGCCATGCGGTCCGATCGCCAGCCCCGCCTCCAGCGGGCGGGGGTTCCCCCGGGTATGACCGAGCGGGATGCCCGCTGGGCTTGCGGCCTCGTGCCGCAGCTCGGCGGCGTGGCCCTGCAAGGGCTCCTCGCGGCCTTCGGCTCGGTCCTCGCCGCGTGGGGGGGCTCGCGGGAGGCGCTCCTCCAAGTGCCGGGAATCGGCCCGATCACGGCCACGGCCATGCGCCGGTTCCCGTGGTCGCAGCGGCTCCGCGAAGACCAGGCGCGGGTCGTTGAGGCCGGCCTCCAGGTGCTCGTCTGGGGCGACCCCGAGTACCCCGCTCGGCTTCGCGAAGTTCCCTCCGCACCCCCGGTGCTCTACCTCCGCGGGGGGCTCGAGGCCGGGGACGAGGCGGCCATCGCCCTGGTCGGTGCGCGCCATGCCACGGCGTACGGGCAGGAGATGGCGCAGGAGCTCGCCCGGGAGCTGGCCCGTCGGGGCCTCACGATCGTGAGCGGCTTGGCCCGGGGAATCGACGCCGCGGCCCATCAGGGAGCCCTGGAGGCCGGGGGACGAACCCTGGCGGTCCTGGGAAACGGCCTCGACCAGGTGTACCCGCCGGAGCACCGCAGCCTGGCCGATCGGGTCGCGGCGTCCGGTGCGCTGGTCAGTGAATTTCCGCTCGGGACGGCGCCGCTTCCGGCGCACTTCCCGCGGCGGAACCGGATCATCAGCGGCCTGAGCCTGGGGGTGGTCGTGGTGGAAGCCGGGGTGGGGAGCGGCGCCCTGATCACGGCCCATCACGCTCTCGAGCAGGGCCGGGAGGTGTTTGCGGTCCCCGGCCGTGTCCACGCCCGCTACAGCGAGGGCTGCCATCGACTGATCAAGGCCGGGGCCAAGCTGGTCGAGAGCTGGGAGGACGTAGTCAGCGAGCTGGTCCCGCAGCTGAAAGGCCGCAAAGGGAAGCGGCCGGCGCCGCCGGCGCCGCCCACACTGACCGCGGAGGAGGCGCAGGTCTATGCCCTCCTCCAGGAGGGGCCGTTGCACATTGACAGCGTCATCGTCCAGTCGGGCCTGGGCGGGGGTCGTGTGGCGTCACTCCTGGTCGGGTTGGAGATGAAAAGCCTGGTGCGCCAGCTTCCGGGCAAGGTGTTTGAGTGTCGCGAGAGCCCCTAGGGCTGCCGCTGGGCGGTGCGGATCGTTGCGCGACCCAAGGCCGGTGTTCAGCCTTGGGTTTTCGAGTCTCATGGATGAACGGCCATTCGCCGTTGGCCGTTAGCCGGTAGCAGACCATTTCCGATGAGGCGATGGGCCCGAGTTGCATTCATTTCCTCGTCGGGGGCCAGCGGCTGGAGGCTAACGGCTAAGAGCTCCGAGAGAGGGAGTCTGAATCGGTGGCAAAGTCGACTGCGGCAAAATCACTGGTGATCGTCGAGTCCCCGGCCAAGGCCAAGACCATCAACAAGTTCCTGGGCCGGGGCTTCGTAGTCAAGGCCTCCATGGGCCACGTGCGGGACCTGCCCGCGAAGAGCCTGGCGGTGGACGTGGAGAAGGATTTCAAGCCCCACTACGAAGTCGTCCGGGGTCGGGAGAAGGTCCTGGCCGATCTGAAGAAAGCGGCCAAGACCTCGAGCGCCATCTACCTCGCCGCCGACCCCGACCGCGAGGGCGAGGCCATCTGCTGGCACCTGGCACACGAGTTGAAGTCGGCCAAGAAGCCGGTCCATCGGGTGACGTTCAACGAGATCACGAAGCGGGCGGTCCAGGAGGCCTTTACCCATCCCGGCGAGATCGACCAGCGCAAGGTGGACGCCCAGCAGGCGCGCCGGATCCTGGACCGGCTGGTCGGCTACAAGATCAGCCCCCTCTTGTGGGAGAAGGTGCGGCGCGGCATCTCGGCGGGTCGGGTGCAGTCCGTGGCGCTGCGCCTGGTGGTGGACCGCGAGAAGGAGATCCGCGCCTTCGTCCCCACGGAGTACTGGACGATCGCGGCCACACTCTCGCGACTTGACGGGGTCGGCCCGGCTTTTTCGGCCCGCCTGGCGCGGGTGGACGGGGAGAAGGCCAGCATTCCCTCCCAGGCGTCGGCGGACCGGATCCTGGCGGAGCTCAAGGCGCCCGGCACGGCGTTCCGGGTGGACGCCCTGGTCCGCAAGGAGAAGCGCCGGAATCCGGTTCCGCCCTTCACCACCAGCAAGCTGCAGCAGGAGGCCGCCCGCAAGCTCCACTTCACGGTCCGGAAGACGATGCAGGTGGCGCAGCAGCTCTACGAGGGGATCGAGCTGGGCGAATCCGGGGGGGTCGGCCTCATCACCTACATGCGCACCGACTCCACCCGCGTGGCCCCCGAGGCGCAGACCGAAGCCCGGGAGTTCATCGGCGAGCGGTACGGGACCCAGTTCCTCCCCGAGCGCCCCCCGGTCTATCGGAGCGGCAAGGGGGCGCAGGAGGGGCACGAGGCCATCCGGCCGACCTCCGTGCTGCGGGAACCCGCGCAGGTGGCCTCGTACCTGTCCCGGGACCAGCTCGCCCTCTACACCCTGATCTGGAACCGGTTCGTGGCCTCGCAGATGCGCCCGGCCCTGTTCGACATGACCACCGTGGACATCGGCGCCGGCCGCTTCACCTTCCGGGCCGGCGGGCAACACATGACCTTCGCGGGGTTCATGCAGATCTACGTCGAGGGTCGGGACGAGCCCGCCGGAGGCGGGCGGGACGAGCCCGCCAGGAACGGCGAGGCGGAGTCGGAGGACGACGACGAGCGGAGCCTCCCCAGCCTCACGCAGGGACAGGTGCTCGACTGCCGCGGCATCACGCCGGCCCAGCACTTCACGCAGCCGCCGCCGCGGTTTGGCGAAGCCACGCTGGTGAAGGAGCTGGAGGAGCGGGGCATCGGCCGCCCCAGCACGTACGCCGCGATCCTCTCCGTGATCCAGAACCGGGACTACGCGGTGAAGGCGGAGGGACGGTTCAGACCCACCGAACTGGGCGAGATCGTGGTGGACCTCCTGGTGGAGAGCTTCCCCCGCATCCTGGACCCCGGCTTCACCGCCCAGATGGAGACCAAGCTGGACGAGATCGAGGAGGGGAAGGCGGACTGGCTGGAGGCCATGCACACCTTCTACCGGGCCTTCACCCGTTGGCTCACGCAGGCCAAGGACAAGATGAAGAACATCAAGGCCATGGAGGAGCCGACCGACCAGGTCTGCGAGAAGTGCGGCCGCACCATGGTGATCAAGTGGGGACGCTTCGGGAAGTTCCTGGCCTGCTCGGGCTATCCCGAGTGCAAGAACACGAAGGAGCTGGCGGGCAACGGGAACGAGGAATCCGCCGCGGGCACGAACGGCAACGGCGAGACGGTGGGCGAGGGGCAGCCGTGCGAGAACTGCGGCAAGCCCATGGTCCTGAAGCGCGGCCGCTTCGGGCCGTTCCTGGCCTGCTCGGGCTATCCCGAGTGCCGCACCGTGGTGCGCCTCGGCAAGACCGCGGCGCCGCCGCCCGAACCGACAGACCTGTCCTGCGAGCAGTGCGGTGCGCCCATGGTGATCCGGAGCGGGCGGTTCGGCCGCTTCTACTCCTGCAGCACCTACCCCAAGTGCAAGAACGTGAAGCCGATCCCGCTGGGCGTCAAGTGTCCGAAGTGCGGGGCGGACCTCACGACCCGGCGCACCCAGCGGGGGCGCACCTTCTACGGGTGCACCGCGTACCCCAAGTGCGACTTCACCACCTGGGACCGGCCCATCCCCGAGCCGTGCCCGAAGTGCGGGGCTCCCTTCCTCACCGAGAAGCGGGGGAGGGCGGGGGCCAAGCTCGTCTGCATCAAGGAGGGTTGCGAGTACAAGCGCAACCTCATGCATGAAATGACCAATGTCCAATGACTATTGACTATTGGTCATTCGTTGATCACTAATGGCTAGCGGCTGTATCACGGTTATCGGGGGCGGTTTGGCCGGGTGCGAGACGGCCTGGCAGGCGGCGGAGCATGGATGCCGCGTCTCGCTCTTCG
>JBGPQZ010000026.1:0-17725 GCA_041489335.1 Methylomirabilia bacterium | reverse complement strand
TGTGGATCGGCGGGATCGGGGCCCTGGTCGTGGGTGTGACCATCTCCACCGGGCTGTACGCCGCCCTCCCGTTCCAGTTCGGGACCGGCAGCACGGGCCTCGGCACCGTGGCCGCCGTGCTGCCCTTGCTCCTGGTCTTCGTCGTCGGCTGCTTGCTCGCATGAGATCGGCTGGGCGCACCGCCGAAGCTTTCCTTCTCCTCCAGGCCGACCCCGGCCCGGACCAGCCACGGACGTGATCCGTCTCAACGGCGTCTCCTTCCGGTACCGCGCCGCGCCGCAGCCCGCGCTCCGCGAGGTGACCTGCCAGATCCGCCCCGGGGAGCTGGTGGGCCTGCTCGGCCGGAGCGGCTCCGGCCGTTCCACGCTGGCGGCGACGCTGAACGGCACCATCCCCCACCTCGTCCGCGGCGAGCTCACGGGGGAGGTGCGGATCGCGGGTGAGGACATCCGGTCGAAGCGCCCGCGCGACCTGGCCGATCGCATCGGGTTCGTCTTCCAGGACTTCGAGGCGCAACTCTTCTCCACCAACGTCGCATTGGAGGTGGCCTTCGGGCCCGAGAACCTGGGCGTGGATCGGGCGGAGATCGCCCGCCGGGTGGAGCGGTGTCTCCGCATGGTCCGGCTCTCCCACCTCACCCACAAGGCGCCGGCGGCCCTCTCGGGGGGGCAGAAGCAGCGGCTGGCGCTGGCCTCGGTCCTGGCCCTGGAGCCCAAGATCCTGGTCCTGGACGAGCCGACGAGTGATCTGGACCCGGCGGGCCGTCGGGAGCTCCTGGACGCGATCCGATCGCTAAGGCAGGGGCGAGACCTCACCCTGCTCATGATCGATCCCGAGACCGACGAGATGGGCTGGGCCGACCGGCTGCTCGTCCTCGACGAGGGGCGGATCGCCCTGGACAGCACGCCCGCCGAGCTGTGGGATGAGGCCGACCGGCTGGAAGCGCTGGGGGTGAAGGGCTTCACGCTGGCGAAGCTGGCGAAGGCGCTCGGCGCGGCCGGCCGGTGGCAGGACGCGGCCGAGGCCGCCCTGGCCATCCGATCCGCCGGCTGGCGCGCGGCGCCAGGGGCGGCGGAGCGGCTCCACGAGGCCGACCGGCGAGGATCGGACGGCGAGACGCTCCTCGAATTGGATGGGCTCGCGCACCGCTACCCCGACGGCACCGAGGCCCTGGCGGGGGCGAGCCTTCGCATCCGCCGGGGCGAGTTCGTCGCCATCCTCGGCCAGAACGGGAGCGGCAAGACCACGCTGGTCAAGCACCTGAACGGCATCCTCACGCCCTCCGGGGGAGACCTCCGCCTGCTCGGGAAGAGCCTGCGCGGACAGCCTCCCAGTGTGTTGAGCCGCCAGGTCGGGCTGGTCTTCCAGAATCCGGATCACCAGATCTTTGCAGAGCGCATCTGGGACGAGGTGGCCTTCGGGCCACGGCTGCAGGGCATGTCCGAGGCCGAGGTGAATCGGCGCGTCGAGGAGGCGCTGGAGGCGGTGGGACTCCAGGGCATGGGGGACCTAGACCCCTTCATTCTGACCAAGGGGAGCCGGCAGCGGGTCGCCGTGGCCAGCACACTCGCCACCAAGCCGGAGGTCATCATCCTGGACGAGCCGACGACGGGCCTGGACCATCGCGAGCTCCAGGGCATGATGGCCCTGACCCGGCGGCTCAACGAAGCGGGCCACACCATCCTGATCATCACCCACGCCATGGACATCGCCGCCGCCTACGCTCGGCGGGTCGTCCTGATGCAGGGCGGGCGTGTCGTCGGCGACGGCCCGACTCGCCGGATCTTCGCGGAGGAGTCGCGCGTCCGCGAACTGGGGCTGACGCCGCCGCCGGTGGTGCAGGTCGGTAACCGGCTGGGCGTGCCGGCGCTCACGCTGGAGGAGCTGGTCGGCGGGCTGACGCGCGGCGCGGAGGAGCAGGGGAGCGGAGGGGGCGCATGAACCTGTTCCTGTACCTGGATCGGGACAGCATCGTCCACCGCCTGGATCCGCGGACGAAGCTCTTCCTGCTGCTCACGAGCTTCGCGGTGGCGGTGCTCTTCTTCGCGCCGGGGCCGCTGCTCGTGCTCCTGGCCGTCCTCCTCGCCTACGGGGCCCTGGCAAGGAGCCTGGGGAATCTCGGGCGCATCTGGGTCCTCCTGCTCAGCATCGCCACCGTCTCGATCGTGAGCTGGTCGCTCTTCGCCAAGGGTGTGACGCCGCTCTTCTGGCGGGTGACGTGGGAGAGTCTGGGGTTTGGCGTCGGGGCAGCCCTCAAGATCGACGGCATGATCATCTCCGGACTGATCTTCCTCAGCACGACGAAGACGGAGGAGATCGTGCTCGGCCTCATCCGGCTGCGGGTCCCGTTCCAGGCGGCCTTCGCCTTCTCGCTGGCCATCCGGATGGTGCCCACCATCATCGGCACCGCGGTCACCGTTACTGAGGCCCAGCGCTCGCGCGGCCTCGACCTCGAGAGCGGCGGCCCGCTCGCCCGGCTCCGCACCTACATCCCGCTCCTGGTGCCCATCTTCCTCCACACCCTGCGGAACACCGACCAACTCGCCAAGGCGCTGGAGTCGCGCGGCTTCGGCGCGCAGCGCCAACGCACCTCGCTCCTCACCATCGGCTTCCACGCCCGGGATCTGATCGCGCTGATGCTGGGCGCGATCATCCTGATAGCCTTCTGCTTCGCGCGCTTCGCCTGACGCCTCACCCCTTCCGGCTCGATCGGAGGTCGACCGGAGGTTTCGCCTTGACAGAGGGGGCGGCTGGGCTAGACTAACCGCGCCGCATTGCGGTCGCTGTCGAGGGGGCGAATAGCTCAGGGGGAGAGCACCTGCCTTACAAGCAGGGGGTCGGTGGTTCGATACCACCTTCGCCCACCACGCTTCGCGAACCCTCCCGCCGGATGTCTTTCTGCCCAGGCAATTTCTGATCCGCCGTTGAGCGGAGACCGCTCGACCGATAAAATGTAGGATAGGTGCAGAATCCGCAGCAGGACGACGCGGCACGCGGCACGCGAGAACGGTTCGGGCTTCAGGAAGGAGGGGTACCGTGGCCACGATCAAGCAGGTGCAGGTGGAGGCCCATCTGGGCGAGCGGTTCAAGATCGAGAGCAGGATTCACGATCACGTGGTGTACGTGGATCAGCCCAAGGCGGGCGGCGGGGAGGATGCGGGGCCGACGCCCCTCGAGTACATGTTCCTGTCGCTGGCGGCCTGCATCGCCACCCTCGGGCGGATCGTCGCCAAGCAGAAGCGAATCAACCTCCGGGGCATGGACGTGAAGGTCGAGGGGGAGCTGGACGTGGAGGCCCTCATGGGGCGGAACCCGCAGGCCCGCTCGGGCTTCACCGGGATCAAGGTGACGGCCAAGATTGATGCCGACCTGTCCCAGGAGGAGAAGGAGCAGTTCCTGCACGAGGTGGACCTCCGCTGTCCGGTCTCGGACAACCTCAAGAACCTCACCCCGCTCTCGTTCGCCGTCGAGTAGTCTTCCCCGTCGCGGCGAGTCGAGCCCCGGGCGGCCCGGACCTTCGTGCAGGCGGCAAGGCGCCTGAGCGGTCCGGGCCGCCCGGCGCCTGGTTATCAACAGGCCGCGGGGTCGAATCAACAGCCCCTCCGGCGTGAATCCACACCCGAACGGACGTTATGCACATCCGCCGGACCGCCATCCACAGGTTATGCAACCGAACCGTTGGGCTTGCCGCGCGGGAAGGACTGGGGTATGGTTTAAAGAGGAGCTGCCGGATCGGGCCTTCACGCAGTCATTTCGCACGGATGGCATCAGGAGGACGCAGGATGGGACTCTTCGATCGGCTGGCCTCGATGTTCGGGGGGAAGGCCGCGGGGGCGGCGGATGATGCTGTGCACATCTATGTGGAATGCGAGCGGTGCAAATCCAGGGTCCACGTCCGCCTGGACCGACGTCACGACATCAGCGCGAAGGAGGACGGGGGCTACTACGTCCGCAAGGAGATTATGGACAGCAAGTGCTTCCGCCTGATGGCGGCGGAGCTCACGTTCGATGCCGCCTACCGCATCCAGAGCCAGGAGATCCAGGGGGGCCGCTTCCTCACCAAGGAAGAGTACGAGACGGCCGCACCCTGAGACGACGCCCCTCGTGTCCGCTACGCTTCGCTTCCCTCGAACCCGACAACGGGCAGAGGCTCGTCCTTAGAACGGACGCCGACCGGCTCGTCCTTTGAGCGCCTGCATCCCACGGACGCTTCCAACGACGCTAGGTCTCTGTGAGGGATGACGGTGCCCCGCAGCGACACGCCAGGTACATGCAGTCGGTGGCAACCGGCTGAAGGACTGGGATGTGGTCGATGTGGCCGGGATCGATCCGTCCCTCCATGGCTTGGCCAAGAAGATCGAACCACGGTCGCAGATAGTCCTCCCCCAGCGCAGCACCGACCGAGACGAGTTGGCCTTCCATCTTGCCCAGCGCGCAGCCGACTTCGCAAGGAGAGAAGCACCCGGACATGATCTTCATCCGGGCCAGCTTGAGCTGTTCATTCATTCCGGATGGGACGCGAATCCCCCGCTTGCCCAGATCGATCACCAAAGCCGCCAGCACGGCCCACTTCGTTCCAAACTTCTTCAACCATTCGAAACTGACTTTCCGTTCGTCTTGATCTACGGTCGCCATGGTTCCCCTCCCATCAACACCGCTGCTTCCCCCACGAGCCGTCAAGGGAAATAGGGAAACCCGATCAGTTGGTCCAGTTCAATTCGCGCATCCTACCCCCTAGATTCGCCACACGGAGAAGCGACGGAACTCACGATTTCAAAGGTCCTCCCCGCTCCTCATGGCAGAAATCTTGTGGGCGGTGGGCAGAGCCTCATCCCGGGGGATCGCGCGCCGGAGTGCGCCGACCCCGTGAGGGCCGCACCTGTGGAGGTGCCCTGAACGCGACGCACCGACCCTCCGCCCGTCGAGGCCGGCCGCTGGTCCGGTCCAGCCGCGCATTCACGGTCCTGTCACCTCCCCTCTCGTTCCTTCAAGAAGGTTGCGACATCCTCCGGGGTGTTCAAATTCCGGTACCAGGGGGCAGGTCCGAGGTCAAAGAGGTGCGTCCGCACCCGAGGGAAGATAGCACTGATCCGCCGCTCCCCCGCCTCGAGCACCGCGCGGATGGCCGGCAGCGCGCTTTTCCGATAGACCGCGAACAGCGGTTCATGGCCCACCGACGACCTGGGGATGACGCAATCGAAATCCTCCGCAAGGACCATCATTCGCTTCGCGGTGTCGAGGTCGATGACGGGGATGTCGCACGCCACCACGAAGACGCGCTCGTGGCGCGCCGCCTCGACGGCCGACGCGATGCCCGCGAGCGGCCCCTGTCCCGGTTCGCGGTCGGGAACGGATCTGGCGCCGAGGAAGGCGTGCTTCGCCGGATCGTTCGTGCTGACGAGGATGTCGTCGAACTGCCCCAGGAGTTGCCGATAGATGTGACGGATGAGCGGTTTGCCGTTCACCGGAAGGAGGCTCTTGTCCTGCCCCATGCGGCTGCTCTTCCCGCCCGCAAGGATCGCGGCCGAGGCTTCGACCAAGCGCCACACGCCATCCATCACGGCGAGGTGCCGGAGATTCAGGTCGAAACCGTGGCCTGTGGACACGACCATGCGCCGGGCCAGGGGCATTGCCTCGGCGGCCGCGGGCTTGACGACGCCGCACTCCCCGTTCCTCACCATGAAAAACAGGTCGGGCTCGATCACCTGCGCTAGGCTGTTCGACTCAGCCACGACGAGAACCCCTCGACCGAGGCGGGGTGCGAGCGCTTCCAGCGCGGCATGCATCCGCCGCCTCCTGCATCGGAGCCAGAATGCCCGGCGGGCGCCGCTCTCCAGCATCCGGGCGGTATCCTTGCCCGGGTGCCGGCCACTCTCTTCGCTGATCTGGAAGTCTCCCGCGAGGGTAGAGCAAGCGCCGCAGCCCTCCCCTCCGCGCGGGCAGGACTGTTCCCCGTCCGTGATGGCGGTAACCTTGACGCCCACGATGGGATGCTGGCAGAAGGCCCTGATGATTGCGCAGGCGAATTCGGTTTTCCCCGAGTTCCGCCCCGTGGAGCCGATGAGGATCCAACCGGGCAGACGCAGGCGCGCACAGGCGACGCTTGGCGCAGCCCCGGAGGACTGGGATAACGGCCAGACCGCACAATCACTGGTGAGCATCGCGCCTCTCTTCGGATTTTGGCGCATCGAATCGCGCACTCACGTCGCGGGGCTGGCAGGTGGAAGACGGGTTCCAGCGCAGCCCTGGCGACACCCTCGCCCCGGCTCACCCGGCGAGGACGTACGGCACGCGGCGGATGTAGCCCTCGCGCTCGGCCAGCAGGTCCAGGTGGAGCGTTGCCGCCTCCTCGACTACCGGGAAGACCGTCTCGCCCTCGGCGAGCCTGCGCTCATCCACGGTCTTGATGTAGCCCTTGCACGCCTCGCAGGTCTCGATCCACCGGGGGTCCGCGTCGTCCAGCCGAAGGATCCCCAGGGATTCGGGCTCCCGCGTCCCGCAGCACGCACACGCCATGCGCGCCGCCTCCCACTCGCTCCCGCACAGGCCGCAGGTCAGGAGGCGCCGCCCATCCGCGCGCCGGAGCCGAGCGATGCTGGGGGAAGACCCGCAGGCGGGACAGCGGTGCGGCTCGGCCCCTGCCCGTCCCTGCCCTCCGCCGCCTGATCGTGCCGCGACCGCTTCGGCCACAAACGGGGCGGCGGCCGCTCGACCCACGAAGAGCAGGGCGTCCACCATCACGCCAAGCTGCCGTGCCCTCGATTCCAAGGTCTCCAGATCGGGCCCGAAAGCGGCAGCCCGGGCTACCGCCTCGAGGAGTATCGGGTCGGCGTCTGCGGCCGCCCGGAGACGCGCCACGTCCTCCGTCCGGCCTTCGGCCGGCGTTGCTGCCACGATGGCCTGGAAGAGTGATCGGAGCAGGCCAGGCTCGAAGGCAACGTGGGCGGGATCCGGGGCAGCCGGCTCAACTCTGTCTGCTGCGTCGCCGGCGAGGGCCTGCCGGACTGCCCACTGGGCGCGGAGCAGCGCAACGCGAAAGCGGATATAGTCCTCCGACACCCGGGGCTGGGCGCTAAGCCCCTCCAGCCGGGACACGAGCGCCTCCAGCTCCTGCAGTGGACCGCCCGCGGAGGAAATTGCCATACCGCCTCCCTTGGCCGCGATCCCCCGGGGTCTCTCAGAATCCCACCATCTGCTCGTAGGCCCGGAGAATCCGCGTGACCTCGTCCGGGGTGATGTTCGACCGGGGCTTCGCGATCATCTCCCGAATGATGCGCATCCGGTCCGTGGGCGACTTGATCGCCAATGTGCGGAGCTTGTCCGCCCCGTGACACTGCGTGCACCGCAAGAGCTCCAGCGAGGCGTGGATCTTCGCCACATCCTGATCGGTGAAGCCCGCATCAGGCATCGCGCGCATGTGTGCCACAGCTTGCTCGATTTGGCCGCGCACGTTGTGCTCGCCGGCAAAGCGCCGCTCCGTATGGCAACTCGTGCACTTCTCCTCGTGGAAGAAGGTGAGCTTGGGGGCGGCGACGTTCACCAAGTCCTGCTTGGTGGCCAGGACGCTCCGCAGCGCATTCACCTCCTGCCGTGTGTCCCGGACCAGCCCGCAGAGGAGCAGCGTCAGCAGGGCGTTGAGGATGGTCAGGAAGCCAACCACGAATCGATACCGACTATCCACGGAATGCCTCCGTTGGGGGGCGAGGGGCCCGGGGGGCCTACGCCTCCGCGTTGTGGGCGCGTGCGGACGCGAACACCGGGAAATTGCTGCAGATCACCAGATAGGCCAGCACGCCCCCGGCGACGATGCCAGTCGTGATGCCCACTTCCATCCAGAACGGATAGTAGGTAGGGCTGTAGGGGGCCGTGATGCCGACCACGGCCACGTTCATCCGGTTGAGCACAAGCCCCACGATCACCATGATGCTTGCCACCAGGAGCCAGCGCGCCGACTCGGCAAAGACCGGCGTCAGCAGGATGGCCAGCGGGATGACGAATCCGACCAGGATCTCGATCCAGAAGGCGATGGACTGAGGGCTGATGACGAGCAACTCCGTCCCCACGCCCCGCAGGACGAGGTCCCCCGCCCGCAAGGCCAGCGTGCCGAATATTGCCCAGCAGAGCACGTGGCCGACATCCTGCAGCAAACGCACTTCGGCCTCCCGCCCGAAGTACCACGCGCTGGCCGTGGCTTCCACGATCACCATGGCCACCCCCGCCGCCACCGCCGACACGAGGAACATGAGGGGCAGGATGGGGGAATACCAAATATGGGACAGCTTGTGGGGAACCATCAGGAACAGGGACCCCAGCGAGCTTTGGTGCAGCACCGAGAACATGATGCCGGCCATCAGGACCACGGTGGGCATCCGGGGGTCTCGGTGGATCGCCCCGAAACGCACCAAGAGCTCGAACGCCACCAGGACGACGCCGATGGCCAGAACCCACGACGCCGAATGGGTCATGGCGAAGGCAAACGTGACGAGGAGCGCGATGGCGACCCACGGAGTGAGATTCAGCCAGATGGCGTATAGGTACTCGAGCCGGAACCGCTCGAAGACGACCGGCAGGAATTCGAGAAAGAGGATGGTGGTATACATCATCACGCACCAGCCCACCTCGAACATGGGGGACTCGTGGTGCCAGTAGATCATCATGTGCCAGATCGACCATGGCCGCCCGACATCCACCAGGAGGGCGGCGATGAAGAGGAGGTAGCCGAGAAACGCCGTGAGAATAGTCGGGCGGACCAACGGGTGGTACTTCTCGCCGCCGAACATGTGCATGAGGCCCGCCACCACGAAGCCGCCCGCGGCCAGGGCGATGCCCGCCAGGACGTCGGCCCCGATCCAGAACCCCCAGGGGTAGCCCTGATTCAGGTTGCTCACCGCACCGATGCCGAAGAGGAATCGGTACATCGCCAGCACGAACCCGAGAGCGGCGAGCAGCATCAGGAGGAGCGTGCCGAACCCGATCCGGACGTTCGCAACGGTGATGGTCATGAGTCGCTCCTATTTCCCCGCGGCGTCCGCCGACCGCTGGTTGTTTCGCTCCTTGCGCGTCCGCAGCGCATAGCCGGCCCCCAGGACCGTGGCCAGGCCCAACATGACCATGGGGATGGCCTGCATCGCCGGCTGGGTGTGGGCCACCATCGGACTGCGCGGCACGCGCATGACGTAATGCAACTCTTCGAAGGGAACGCTGGAGATGTGGAGCACGCAGGTCCCGCCCGCCTCGCTCAGGCCGTAGATGTGGTGGACGTACTTCCCGGGGTTACTCGCAATCCGGCGCTCTGCCTCGCGGATCAGCGCGTCCCGCTCGCCGAAGGTGATGGCCCCGGTCGGACAGGATCGGGCGCAGGCGGGTATCTCTCCCGCCGCGATGCGCCCCGAGCACATGGTGCACTTGCTGATGTACGGGTTCCAGGATTCGTATTCGAACCGCGGCACCTCGAAGGGGCAGGCCAGCATGCAATACCGGCAGCCGATGCACTTCTCCCGGTGGTACATGACCGGGCCGTTCTCCAGCTTCTCCAGGGCCTTCACCGGACAGGCCGAGGCGCAGCCCGGGACCTGACAGTGCATGCATTGGCGCTTGCCGAAGACCCATTCGTACCGCCCGTTGACGATCACCTCGTTATAGGTCACCAGGCACCAGGTCTGCGGGCTCAGGTCGGCGGGATTCTGGTACCCCGGCCCGGCGAAAAAGGTCGTCTTCTCCACTCCCCGCTTGTACCACTGCTTGCACGCCACCTGGCACCCGCGGCAGCCGGTACAGCGGGGCAGGTCAATGAGCAGGGCTTTGATCGCCATGATACAGCCTCCTAGCCCTTCACCACGTCGCAGAGGAACGCCTTGAACTCGGGGATAAAGGTATTGGGGTCGCCGACATTGGCGGTGAGCAAGTTGGCGCTGTCGCCCGTCGCCAGACCCGTATACCCCCAGTGCCACGGGATCCCGATCTGGTCCACCAAGCGCCCGGCGACGAAGAAGGGCTCGAAGCGATTGGTGACCAGGGCGCGCGCCTTCATCTCGCCTCGCTTGCTCCGGACGCGGACCCAGTCGCCCGTCTTGATTCCCTTGCGCCGCGCCAGGTCCGGAGACATCTCCACAAAGACGTCCGGCATCAACTCCACCAGCCAGGACATGTTCCGGGTCATCGCCCCGGCCTGCCAGTGCTCGGAGACCCGGTAGGTCGTGGCCACGATGGGGAACTCGCGCGGATCGCCGATGGCCTTCGGCTCATAGATCTTGCAGGCCGGGCTGTATTGAACTTTGGACATCAGGTTGCGGACGGGGCTCTCCACCGGCTCGTAGTGCTCGGGGAAGGGGCCGTCCGCCAGGGCGATGCCGAACAGGCAGCCCACCCCCTCGGGCCGCATGATGAACGGGAGCTTCGCCCCCGGCGGCCACGGCCCGTCCGGGACGTCCCCTTCCCACTTCTTGGCGTCGGCGTTCCAGCGGATGACCGCGCGCTTCGGGTCCCAGGGCTGTCCCTGGGCGTCCACGGAGGCCCGATTGTAGAGGATGCGCCGGTTCACCGGCCAGCACCAGGACCAGTTGGGATGCATTCCCAGCGGGTCCTTGGCCGGATCGCTCCTCTCACGGCGCGCCATCCGGTTGTCCGACTTGTTCGGCCCGGGGTAGCTGGCGCAGAAGATCCAGCACCCGCAGGCGGTGGAGCCGTCCGCCTGGAGCAGCGCGAATCCGGGCACCTGGTCCCCGGCCTTGTACTTCTTCCCGTCGATCTCTTGGTCCTGCGTGAAATGGCCGTTGATCTCCCGCGCCACGCGATGGATGTCCGGCTCGCCGTGGGCATCCTTCTCCTGGCCGTAGTCCCACGTCAGGTGCTGGATGGGCTGCGGGAAGGCGCCCCCGGCTGCGTAGGCCTTCTTCAGCCCTGCGACCAGCCGGGTGACGATCCAGGCGTCGCTCCTGGCCTCGCCGGGCGGCTCCACCGCCTTGTAGCGCCACTGGCACCACCGTCCGCTGTTGGCGACGCTCCCTTCCTTCTCCATCGAGGCCGCGGCCGGCAGGAGAAACACCTCCGTGTTGATCGTGGACGGATCGACGCCCGGCCGCTTCCAGAACACCGAGGTATCGGTTTCGAACAGGTCAATCGCCACCAGCCATTCGAGCTTGGCCAGGGCCTCCCGCGACGTGTTGGAATTCGGGCCACCCACCGCCGGGTTCATGCCGAAACAGAAGAGACCCTTGATCGTGCCCGCGTGGATGGCCTCGAAAATGGCCATGAAGGAGTGGTCGCCGACCGTTTTGGGCAGGTAACTGTAGGCGAAGTCGTTCTCCTTCCTGGCATGCGTCCCCCAGAACGCCTTGAGCAGGCTGGTGACGTACTTGGGATAGTTCTGCCACCAGTTGGCGCTGAGGGGATCGTTGCTCTTCGGGGTGACCTTCTCCAGGTAGGTGGAGAGGGTCTGCATGGGGGCGGCAGGCGCCGCGAGGTATCCAGGCAGGAGGTGATACAGCAAACCAAAGTCGGTCGCGCCTTGGACGTTTGACTCTCCTCGCATGGCGTTCACGCCCCCGCCGGCCATGCCGATGTTCCCCAGGAGGAGTTGGAGGATGGCGTAGCTGCGGATGTTCTGGGTGGCGTGGCTGTGCTGGGTGGTGCCCATGGCGTACAGCCACCCCCCCACGCGACTGGGCGCCCAGGTGGAGGTGTAGATGTCGCAGACCTTTTGGTAGACGTCCTTCGGGGACCCGGTGATGCTGCACACGGTGTCGATGTCGTAGCGGGCGAAGAACTTCTTCATGAGCTGCAAGACGCAGCGGGGGTGCTGCATGGTCGGGTCGCGCTTCGGCACCCCGTTCTCGTCCAGCTCGTACGCCCACTTGGACTTGTCGTAGCTTCGGGTCGCCTCATCGAAGCCGGCGAAGAGGCCGTCTGCGAACCCGTACCCCGGATTGAGGAGGAAGGTGGCGTTGGTGTAATGCCGGACGTACTCGTGCTGGATGCGGTCGTTCTGCAGCGCATAGTTGATCATGCCGTTCACGAAAGCGATGTCCGTGCCCGACCGCAGCTTGCAGTAGTGATCGGAGAAGGCCGTCGTGCGGGTGTAGCGGGGATCGCACGACAGGACCACCGCCCCGTTCTCTTTCGCCTTCATGACCCAGCGGGCGGCGATGGGGTGGTTCTCCACGGCGTTGCTGCCGCAGATCATCACCACGTCGGCATTCTTCATGTCGATCCAGTGGTTGGTCATTGCCCCACGACCGAAGGTGGCGGCCAGACTGGCCACCGTGGAGCTGTGTCATATCCGGGCCTGATTCTCAAGCCATATGACCCCGAGGGCCCGCATGGCCTTGGCGAGCAGGTAGCACTCCTCGCTGTCCAGGGCCGCACCGCCAAGGGAGGCGATGCCGGTGGTGTGGTTGAGGGTGAGCCCGTCGCGCTGCCCCACCCACGTGGCATCGCGGGTCTTCTTGACACGCTCCACGATCATCGGGATGGCCCGATCCCAGGAGAGCTCCTCCCAGTCCCGCCCACCGGCCTTCCGGTACCGGATCTTCCGCAGGCGCCGCTCGTTCTGGTGGACCTGATAGAGGGCGGCACCCTTGCTGCACACCGACCCCTCGTTGATGGGGTGGTCGGGATCGCCCTCGATGTTCACGACCCGGCCGTCGCGAACCTCGACGATCTGCCCGCAACCCACACCGCAGAACGGGCAGATGGTCGTGGTGATCGTGCCGCGCTGGACCTGCGCCTGCTCCGCAAACGCCGCGCTGGATCGAAGGCTCAGGCCGAGCGAGCCGAAAAGGGCACTGGTGCCTGCAGCCCCGGTACCGGCGAGGAAGTGTCGACGGCTGATCTCCATGTCTGCCCCTCCTAAGGATGGTGGTTGCCCACGCCGCCTTGCCTTTCCCCACCTGTCCGGCTGTGTAGCAAGGAATCTGCCGCCCGAGCCTCCCTCTGGAGAGGTAAGAAATCCGGGCACTTGGATCGTCGGAAGAGGGAACCGGGCGGCCGAGGAAGTTACCGCTCAGGAACAGGAGGAGGGCTTGATGTTACTATCCGGTAACGTACGGAGCCGCGGCGAGGGGCCGCAGATCCTGCGGCAGGGGGGGCAGGCGTCGGGTGCCGCGATGTGCGGTCACTCAGGGTTCAGCGTCCTGAGCTTCTTCCAGAGGGTCTTCCGGCTGATACCCAGGATCTGGGCCGCCCGCGTCCGCTGGCCTCCGACGCTCTGGAGGACCTCCTGGAGGTAGCGCCGCTCCGCCTCCCGAACGGCATCGTTCAGGAGGTGGGGGGAGGCCTGGGTCCCAGGGGACGTCGCGGGCCGGTCATCGGGGGAGAAGTCTTCGAGCGTGAGGGTATCCCGCTTGGTCAGGGTCACTGCGCGCTGGATCGCGGCCTCGAGCTCCCGCACATTGCCTGGCCAGGGCTGATCCAGGAGGTAGCGGCTCGCCTCCGGGCTCAGCCCCCGGACCTCCTTCCGGAGCGGTCGGCGGTACTTCTCCAGGAAATGTTCCGCCAGCGGGAGGATATCCTCCTTGCGCTCACGCAGAGCGGGCAGCCGAATGGTGATCACCTTGAGCCGGTAGAAGAGATCCTCCCGCATTCGTCCCGCCAGCACCTCATCCTCCAATCGCTTCCGCGACGTCGAGATCAGACGCACGTTCACCTTGATGGTTCGGGTCCCGCCCACCCGCTCGAACTCCCTCTCCTGCAGGACACGGAGGAGCTTGGCCTGCACCGCCGGGCCGAGGTCCGCCACTTCGTCCAGGCAGAGGCTGCTCCCGTGCGCCAGCTCGAATCGCCCCCGCCGCTCGCGGATGGCACCGGTGAAGGCGCCCTTCTCGTGGCCGAACAGCTCGCTTTCCAGCAGCGCTTCCGGGATCGCGGCACAGGCAACCGTAACCAGCGGCCGCTCTCGCCGATCGCTGTGCTGGTGGATGGCCCGTGCCGTCAGCTCCTTGCCTGTCCCCGTTTCGCCCTGGACCAAGACGGTCGCGTCGCTGGGGGCCACGGTCGCGGTCAGGTCGCACACCGCAGCCATCTTCTGGCTGACGTAGATGAGGTCGCCGAATCGCTGGACCTTGGGGTGGGTCTCCTCCGGTGGCGGGGCGGTGCGCCGGGCGAACAGCCCGCGCAGCAGGACGATCAGTTCCTCCGGGGCGAAGGGCTTCAAGAGGTAGTCGGTGGCCCCTGCCTTCATGGCCGCCACCGCCGACTGGATCGTCCCATAGGCGGTCATCATGATGGCCGCGCCCTGGGGGTTCGTTGCCTTGAACATCTTAAGGAGCGTGAGTCCGTCCATGCCGGGAAGCTTGAGGTCGAGGAGCGCGGCATCGAAGCCCCGTTCCCGGATCCGGTTGAACCCTTCATCCCCGGTGGCGGCCGGCGTCACTTCGTACCCCTTCTCCGCGAGGTCATTGGCCAGGGTCACTCGCAGGATCGGCTCGTCCTCCACCAACAGAATGGATTGACCCATTCCCTCACCCTCCAGTCACCGGGAGATCCACGCGCACGGTGGTCCCGACTCCCACCGCACTCTCCACGTCGATGAAGCCCCCATGGGTACGCACGATCCCGTAGCTCACCGAGAGCCCGAGCCCCGTGTTCTTCCCCACCTCTTTCGTGGTGAAAAACGGGTCGAAGATCCGTGCCAAGTTCTCGGGAGGGATCCCGGCACCCGTGTCGGTGACGGCGACCTGCACGAAGTGGGGGTTCCGGCGCTCCCGCACCGAGATGTCGAGCCTGCCGCCGTTGGGCATGGCCTCGATGGCGTTAATGAGGATGTTCAGGAACACCTGCTCGAGCTGATGCGGATCGGCGAGGAGGTCGACCACTTGAGCGTCCAGTTGCAGGGACGCGACGATCTGCCGGGCCGCCAGCTCATGCTCCAGCAGGGCCAGGCAGCGTTGGATGAGGGGGGTGAGGGGGATTCGGGCGACTTGGGGCTTGGCCTCGCGCGCGAAGTTCAGGAGCCGCCCCACGGTCCAGCCGATCCGCTCCAGCCCCTCCCGCAGCATCTCCAGGTACTGGGCCCGCCGGGCCTCGTCCGGAGTCCCTTTCAAGAGCGTGCGGACGCAGTTTTGCATCCCGGCGATGGGGTTGTTGATCTCGTGCGCGATTCCCGCAGCCATCGTCCCCAGAGCCGCCAGACTCTGCGCGCGCCGGATCTGCTCGGCGTGGCGATCCTCCAACTGCCGGTGCGCCTCGGCCAAGCGCTCTACCATGGCGTTGAAGCTCTTCCCGAGTCGCCCCAGCTCGTCAGGGGACGCCTCCTCCACCTGGACGGACAGGTCGCCGGCCTCGACCCGATTCATGGTCGCCGACATCGCGTCCAGCCGGCGTCCGAGGAGGAGGTTGAAGAAGAGAGTAATGAGGGCGCCCGCGGCGAGGAGGGAGACAACCGCGGCAAGGATCACGATGGTCCACCGACGGGAGAGGTGCGAGTCTAGAGCCGGGAACGAGACGAGCACATTCAGGAAACCGAGGATCTTCCGGTCCGGCGGGTGACAGCCAGCGCAGGGCGGGCCGTTGAAGATGGGCCGGAAGACACCGACTAACTTTTCCTGGGAATCCCACGTCGGATCCGGCTCCCTCCCGCCATCCACCCGGGGAGCCTGGGCAAGCATCTGGCCAATCTCCTCCGGGCGGTTGGACCGGAGGACCCGCCCGTCGGTGGCCACGATCCGGATCCCCGCCAGCACTTCTTGTTCGCCGATCCGGGCGAGGATGGCCTGCACGACCTCCGTTTCACCGAATCGCATAGCCCTGGCCAGGGCTCGCTCCGCCGCGACTGCGATGACGTCGGCCTGGCGCCGGGCAAGATCCCACCGGTACGTCGCCTGGCTCCATAAAGCAACGAGGGCGTACACCAGGGTGACCGGGAGCAGGATGGCTCCGATCCCCAGGATCATCTTCAGTCGAAGCGACATCGGTCCCTCCGACGGTGCTCAGTCAGAGGTCGGCATGGCCGCTGAGGAACAGTCGGTGGATTTCTAGGTGCCGCAGGCGCATCGTCATGAGGAGACTTCCAGCGCCGCGGTCGAGGGAAGAAACCAACGGAAAGTTGGCCGGTGGCCTGATGGGTGGCTCAGGCTGGCTTCTTCATGTTCCACCCCGCGTCTCGGATGGTGCCACGAATATCACGGACCGAAATCGACTGTCCAGGATTTTCTTGGAGCCTGACGTATCGGCGCGCGGGCGGACTTCCTACGTCCTTCGGACACCGTCTCGCGACGGACCCGGCGTTCGGCTGTGGGACGCGCGCGAGGGCGCGGCGGCGCGCGCTCCCACGCCCTCGCGAGACACGGCGCAGCCGGCACGTCTTGAGCGACCGCTTCTCGATCGGCTCGTAGTCCCGGATGGCCACGCCGGTGTAGACCTGACGCGGCAATCTTCGCCCATGACCCCCCTCCTTTCCGCCTAGAGGTCAAGAACCCTCGCTGCCGTGCAACATCGTCCGCAGGGTGCGCATCACCTCCTCTGCAAGGGCAGGCAGCCCGGCCGCCACGGCTGGCGTAAGAGCCTGGACAGGGGCGATCCGCGCCGGCTGGATGGCGCAGAAGGCGACCTGCCGAGGACACTGGCCGAGTCTGACCGCCAAGGCGACAAGTTGAAGGACGTCGTCCTGATGGGACGACAGCGGAACCGATCGGAGCGAGCGCACCTCCGAGGGGGTGAACGACCGAATCTCTCCGGGCGTTCCGCCGAAATCGGCGGCGTCCACGAGCACAGCCACGTCCACGTCCGCCAGGATGTGGAGGAGGCGAAACCCCGGTGTGCCGGCGTCCACGAGCGCCGCACCGGCAGGGAGGCACTTCCGTCGGACGCACTCGAGGGCAGCTGGTCCCGCTCCATCGTCGCCCATGAGCGGATTGCCCAAGGCGATGATCGCACTGCTCATTGGACGAACCGCACCGTGAGGTAGTGCGTGGAGCACGAGATGCAGGGATCGTATGCCCGCACGAGCATCTCCAGGTTCCGTTCGATCTCCGTTTCCGGCCTCTGGAGGAGGGTCGGTGCGAAGGCGGCCAAGTCCCGGTTGATGTTGTGGTGGTTCTGGTTCGTGGGGATGACGCAGTTTGCCCTGACGCAGTGGCCGTCCTCGTCGTAGGTGTAGTCGTGGATCAGGAGCCCGCGGGGCACGTCCACGGCGCCGATGCCGCGGGCCGCCTTTACCCTCACCCTGGCCGGCGCCTCCGCCACGTCCGGCCCCGCGCGCAACAGGTCGTCTATCAGAACAACGGCATCCTCCAGCGAGTGCAGGAACTCGACCATCTGCGCCACGTTGTTCATGAACGGGTTGTGGCAGACCGCCCGCAGGCCGAATCGCTCCGCCCACGCCCGAGCCAGTGGGCGCAGAAGGCGGGAGCTGAGGTTGAAGCGCGCGAGCGCCCCGACCATGTACGAGTCGCGGTGGTGCCGCGTGAACTTGGCGGTGGAGTATGGGACGACGAACTCGTTCACGATGGACTCGTAGTCGGCGACGGCATGGCGTCCCGTGTCGGTCGATCCGATGACGCCGTCGTAGATCGCGTACTCGCCGTCCGCGACCAGCGCGATGTGCTCCGTCTCGCGCGTGAAGGTCGGCAGGGCGCCGGCGTTATCGAGCACGAGCTGGGCGATGCCGACGGCGTCGGGAACGGCGTCGAGGAGCTTCTGGCGCATCTCCGCGAGCGATCGGGCGGCGGGGATGGCGGAGAACCCGCCGGGGACGAGCGCGATGGGATGCGTCGTCCGCCCGCAGGGGAGG
>JBGPQZ010000025.1:0-18381 GCA_041489335.1 Methylomirabilia bacterium | reverse complement strand
TACCACGGCGTCTGGTAGATCAGCTTCTTCCGGCCGACCTTTTCAATCGTATACACGTTCGGCCGGCCCGAGTCCAGCATCTCTTGCACCGTGGTCCGGGAAGGCTCGGGGTGGCAGTCGAGCAGATTGGTCCCGATCAGCGCCCTGCCCCCCTGATCCCTGAAGGTCTCAACCGCCTTGTCGTTCATCGCCAGGATGATGCCTTGGCGATCGCAGACCGTGATCGCCCCCGCGAACTCTTGCACCCAGGAGTGTTCGGTCATGCCGTTCTCCCCGCGAGTGGATGATCAGAGATTCTTCACCCCGTAACCGAGCGTGGCATCACCGCCGAACCAGCGGTTGCGGAGCGGCCGGAACCGCGCCAGCCACTTGACGAGGTGCCGATCGGCGAAGCGGGCGAAATACGGCTCCGCCCAGACCAGCGACCCGCCGTCCAGCGTCCCCACCCAATCCTGCTTGACTCCCACCCCTCGCTCGAAGTAGCCGCGACCGTCCAGGCCCTCGATCACCCGGCCAGCCAGCCGGTGGAGCGCCCCATTGCCCTCCGGGTAGAGCGCGATGCCGTTCTGGGCCGCCGCCTCGGCGATCAGCACCAACGGCATCAGGGAGAAATTGTGGTAATGCCGCGCCTTGCTCTTGCGCAGAAGCTCGAGCGGCAGCGTCCCGTCCTCCTGGATCTGCGTCAGCGCGACGTGGTTGTTGTGCGTGTCCATGCTCGTCCGAAGCGTGTAATACCCTCGCACCTCGGCGGCCAACCGGCCGATCCAGGCCTCCACCCGCCAGCGTTTGCTGGCGTCCAGGCCGGCCTCATCTCGGATCTTCACGTAGGAGGACGCGATGGCGCAGAGGGCCCACTTCCGCTCGTAGCCCCCTGATGGGTGACGCGGCCGAGGAGCGCGTTCTCCCCGGCCCACACTTCCAGCCAGTCCAGCACGCAGCGAGCCGCCGCAGGGCTCGCCGGCAGGCCGCGCACGAAGGTACCGCTGAGCGCGGTGATCTGAGTCTCGTACACGCTGATCGGCTTGAGGGTCTCCTGATACCGCGCCATGGCCTCCGGGCTGACGATGGAGGAGTCCTTGTCGGCGTAGAAGCCGTCCACCAGGACGTCCTTGACGGCGGGCGTCGGCTTGGGGCACGTGAACTGGCCGATCTCCTGTCCGAAGAGGGCCCGACGCGCTTCGATGTTGAATGGCGGCCGCAGCCGCTCGGTGCGGATGACTCCCGGCGAGGGCGGCGGCGTCCTGGCGCAGGCGGCGAGCGCGACCAGCAGCGGGCCGAGGCAGGCGAGGGCGACCAGGCGGACGGCACGGGAGCGAGCGGCCCCCGGCCTGCCCGAGAAAAGAAGACGACACCGCTGGAGCAAGTGCCCGCCCGACGTGTCCATGGTCCGGCGCGAATCTTCGCAGAGCCTGCACCGCGCGGTCAAGCAAAAGGCGTCGCTGGCCTGGGGAACCGATCCTTCGGACAGATGCGAAGGGACTCTGGGCGCCCGGCCGGGACCGGCCGGTAGAGATCAGGCGCCCCACCCCGGGGTAGGGCGCGCAGACGTACGCCTCCAGGATGCGCGGCGCCGTCCGTCCGACCGTGATACCCCGAATCGGGATTTGCCCGCCCCGCAGCTCCCAGCAGACCCGCCCATTCAGGCTGGTCCTGCCCCGGGGTGGGGCGTATCGGAACCTCAGCCTGTCGCGCATGGGGCTCGCTCCCGGATGCCAGCGGAGTGATCAGGGCCAGAGCTGCCAGATCCCCTCGGCCAATTCCATATCCAGCAGCCAAGCGAACGCCTCGATCACGCCGAACATACCGGCCGTGTAGAGCGCGGTGCGTCCCCACCCGGCCCGCGGCAGGAACCGCAGGAAGCCCACCAGGAATACCAGCGTCGCGACCCGGAATCCCACCGCGACGATAAGGCCGTAATACGCCACGATGATCGCGAAGACCAGTAGGGCCCGCAGCGTCCCCTCGCGGGAGGCAGCGGCCTCGGAGGTGGCCAGATCCAGCACCTCATTCTTCTGATCCCGGCCCCGAAGATCCAGGACGAACTGCCCGGCCGCCATCGCTACTCCAGGGATCGCAACCACCAGCGGGAGGAGCCCCGCGTAGAACGGGAACCCGGAGGCGTCCCAAGCCGCGGCCGCCAGGAGGAGCATGAGTGCCAGCGTGAAGACGGCCTTGGGTCTGAAGCGCCATTCCGAACTCGCCTGGACGGTCTCGCCCGGTTTCGTCCGTTTCCGGCTCATGAACCAGTACACGAGGCTGGCAACCAGGATCCCGAGAATGATCAGGGCCCCCGGTCGCGTCAGCCAGCTCAGGCCATACCGGTTCACGGAGATCCACAGGTATCGTTCGGTGGGATTGCTCAGGACGAAAGCGATCAGAAAGGGTGGGCGCGCCCAGCCGAGGCGTTTCATTCCCCACCCCAGCAAGCCGAGCCCGAGCATCACCGCGAGATCGCCCAGGTGGCGCGAGCTCTGATACGCGCCGAAGATCATGATGATGAGGATCGCCGGGGCTAGGTAGTCGAAGCGGATCGCGGTCAGGCGGGCCAGCGGTACGACCAGCGCCAGGCACAAGGCCGCGCCAATGATGTTGGCCAAGGCGAAGCTCCAGATGATGGTAAAGAGCAGGTCCATGTGCTCCTGAATCATCCGGGGCCCCGGCTGGATCCCGAAGACAATGAGGGCTCCCATCAGGATGGCCGACGGGGCTCCTCCGGGAACGCTGAACAGCAACGTGGGAATGAGATCCCCGGCCTCCACCGCGTTGTTGGCGGCCTCGGGCGCGATGATCCCGCGGACGTCGCCCTTCCCGAACTGTTCTCGGTCCTTGGATACCACCACGGCATGTCCATAACTCATCCAGGAGCCGGCGCTGGCGCCGATGCCCGGCAGGATCCCCACCCAGACCCCGATCAGGGACCCCCGGACGAGCAACCAGCGGTGTTGGATCACATCCCGAACGCCTTGCATCCATCCGTGGCCGAGGTCCATGCGCTCGGCGATCTTGCCGCCTCCGGCCAAGAGGTCCACGACTTCGGCCACCCCGAACAGCCCCAGGGCCACGCAGACCAGGGGCAGGCCGTCCATCAGGTAAAGCTGGTCGAAGGTATAGCGATAGTGGGCCACGCTTGGGGCGACTCCCACCGCCCCCACGAGCAGCCCCAGGGCCGCAGAGACCAAGCCCTTCAGCGGCGCCTCGCCCGTGAGAAAGGCGGCGAAGCCGAGACCCAGGAAACAGAGCATGAACAGCTCTGGCGAGCCGAAGGAGAGGACCAGGGGCCGGGCCACGGGAATCGAGAGGGTGAGGGCGATGACCCCGATGAATCCCCCGATCAGGGAGGAGAGAAAGGCGGCGGAGAGCGCCCGGGCCGCCTGGCCCTGCCGCGCCATCGGGTGCCCGTCCATCACGGTGGCGGCCGAGGCCGACGAGGCCGGCGTCCCGATGAGCACCGCGGTGATGGTGTCCGAGGTGTGAACGACCGCCAGCGCGCCCACCAGCATGGCCATGGCGGTGTGGGGACCCATCTGATAAATGAAGGGGAGCAGGATGGCCACGCAGGCGGTCCCGCCCATCCCCGGGAGGAGCCCGATCACGACCCCCTCGATCGTCCCCACCAGAAGCATGCAAAGATGGAGCGGGTTCAGGAACATTCCCAGGGCTACCACGGCGCTATCCCACATGGGCGCTCCTTCGGCCCCTGCCGCGGTCGGCGAGCGCGGGGGCACGGAATGGAAGCTGTGTGGCGAATCCGCGGTGAATGTTCGCCCGACCTATTTCACGACGACGCTATACTTCTTCTCCAGCAGATCCAGGACGAAGCGCCGGGCCTCCAGCGGGAGCTGGAAGGTCCGGTGGATCGCGGCCTCGAGCCGATCCCCCCGCAAGGCGGGATACCCGCCCAGCACGTTCTCTGCCTTCTGATTGAACTCGGCATCCTTCTGCAGGCGGTCCACCCCCTCCAGGACGGCCTTGATGGATTCCACTGGGGCCTCCGCCTTCACCCACAGGATCTTCTGGATGGCGAAGGCCGCGGCGTTGAAAGCCATGTACGCCTCCCAGGCCGCCCCCGCCGGCTTCTTCTTGTGCAAAAGCTCGTACACGTCACCCACGGTCGGGAGGTCGGGGAACGCCGGATCGCGCACCAGCGCGCCGGCCTCGTTGACCTGACCGAAGCTCATCAATGGAATGGCCTTGCCTTCCTTGATCAGGGAGATGACGCTGGCCACGTAGGCAGGCGTGGTCTGGTAGTCGATGTTGCTTTCGCCGCGCTCGAAGGCCAGGCGCGACGGTCCCCGCCCCTCGTATCCGAGGACCGCCTTCAGGTCTTGGCCAAGGACCTCGAAGGCGAGGAGCATCACCAGGTCCAAGCCCGTGGCGCTGATCCCAGCGTAGATCAGCCGCTCTTTCGCCTTGGGCAGGTCCGCGGCCGTCTTGACGCCGATGGTCGGGACCACATAGACCACCCCGCCCACCGGATTCACCAGGAGAGGCTTCAACTTCGTGAAGTCGTACTGCACCGCCTTGACGCCCAGGAGGGCATGAAAATAGTTGGTTGCCGACGTGGCAACCATGTTCAGACCGTCCGCCTTGGACCGGAGCATGTACTGATTCACCCCGTGGATGGATTCGCCACCCGGGATGTTCCGGATGAGGATTTTGGGATTGCCGGCGATGTGTTTCTGGAGATAGGGGGCCATCACCCGCATCCACACGTCCGTGCCCCCGCCCTCCTTGAAGGGCACGACGACCTCGATGGTCTTACCGGCGTAAAACTCCGCCGCCTCCACCGCATGGAAGGCAGCCCCACAGAGGACAAACACGCCGCCGAGAAGCACGATGCCGATGCGTTTCATGGTCGAGCACCTCCTCCCCCCACACTCGATCGCCCCGTCCCCCGATCGCCGTGCGCCCGCACCCCGGCCACTGGGATCCGCCTGGCAGCCGCGTCCCGGTCGGCTCCACGCCGGATGCGGGTCTTATATCAAGAAGGGAGGGGCGAAGCAAGGGAACACCCCCGGAGCCGCGGGCGCCGAAGCGCGGCGCCGCGCCGCTTCGGCGCCCGTGATTTCTCTCGCTATGGGCGGGCGGTTGGGGGTACCATGCCGCGGGAATAGACGGATGCCTTCGGCCCCGGGATCGGCGGGGGGGTGCATGCGGCCACTCGCGTTGGCTTTTGTGACCCTCTTTGTTGCGGTGGACATTCTGGGCGTCCTGCCGCTGTATCTCAGCCTCACGGCGCGGCTCTCCGCGGAGGAGCGGAGGCGGCTGCCCCTCCAATCCACGGCCACGGCCGCGGCGGTGGGCCTCGGCTTCCTCGTGCTGGGAAATCCGCTCTTCCGCCTCTTCGGAGTCAGCGTGGATGATTTCCAGGTCGCCGGTGGCATCCTCCTGGTGGTGATCTCCGTCCGCGACCTGCTCTCCATCGGCGTCACCCGCCCGCACCCAGCCGCCACCATGGGCGTGGTTCCGCTGGGAACCCCGTTGATCGTGGGGCCGGCCGTCCTCGCCACGCTGGTCATCCTGGTCCAGAGCGCCGGGTACCCCGTGACCCTCGCCGCCTTCGGCGGCAACCTGCTCCTGGCCTACCTGGTCTTGCGCCACGCGGGCCGGGTCGGGCGCGTCCTGGGTGAGGCGGGCTCCGAGGCCATCGCCAAGGTGGCCAGCCTCTTCCTGGCGGCCTTCGGCGTGAGCCTGGTCCGGCGCGGCCTCTCCGGCCTGTGGGGGCGCTAACGCGACACCAGCCTCCCGCGCAGCCGCGGATCTATCAACGAGAACGCCGGTCGGAATCCCGACCGGCGTTCTTGCGCTCGAGGCGGCGCGGCTACGTCTTCGAAGGGGATCCCGCCCGCGAATGGAAGTGGTGGGCGACCTTGGCGATGCCGTGGGCCATCTCGGTGATGTCCGTCTCGGTGTAGTGCTCGTAGATGTTCATCGTGATCCAGCGGTCGAAGGCGTCCTCGGCCACCGGGCAGTCGCCCTTCCGATAGACGCGGCCGGCCAGGGGCCATTCGGACCCGGGGAGCGCCGAGCGATTCTGGAAGATCCGGTACAGGTAGACGGGCATGCCGCCGGTGATGAGGCGGGCCTTGTTCGGGATCCCCTCGGCGTTGAGGGCCTCGGAAAAGGCCGGGGCCGTGCAGTGGAGTGCCTGCAGGTCGAGCCGGAACAGGTAGAGAAAGTAGCCGTGCCGGCAGCCTCCGGGCGTCGCCTGGGGCGTCACGCCGGGGATCTCCTTGAGGAGAGTGTCGAGCTGGACGCCGAGGCGGTTCCGGGCGGCCACGATCGCCTCCACCTTTTCCAGTTGCGCCAGCGCCACCGCGCCCTGCAACTCCGTCATCTGGTAATTGGGGGCGAGGAAGAAGGGGTTCCGGATCCCTTCGTCGCGCTGGTAGCACTTGTCCAGGAAGATGGACGCGTGGTAGCGCAGCCGGTCGTCGTTGGTGAGAATCATTCCGCCTGAGCCGCAGGTGATGTGCTTGAAGTGGTTCAGCGAGAACGAATTGATCGCCCCCATGGTCCCGGCCAGTCGCCCCTGGTAGTGGCAGCAGTAGGCCTGGGCGCAGTCCTCGATGATCGGGATCCCGGTCTCCTGGCCCAAGGCCAGGAACCCGTCCATGTCCGCCGCCAGGCCGGCGTGATGGACGACCATGATGGCCTTCGTCTTGGGCGTGACCCGCTGCCGCACCGAGGCCGGGGTCAGGTTCAGCGTGTCCGGGTCGACGTCCGCGAAGACGGGGACCAGGCCCTGATAGAGGACGCCCGTCAGGGAGCCCATGTCGGTGATGGCGGAGGTGATCACCTCGCTCCCCACGGGCATCTCCAGCGCGGCCACCGCCAGGTGGACGGCCGAGGTCCCGCTGCTGCAGGCGATGCAGTGCTTCATCCCGTACATCTCGGCGAAGCGCTTCTCGAGGGCGCGCACCTTGGTGCCCAGGTAGAAGAAGAGCATGTCGGAGTCGATGACCTCGTTCAGGTATCGCTTCTCCAGCTCTCCGTGGCGCTTCCCCTTCGGAAAGGGGCTGCGCTTGGCCTTGGGTCCCCCGTGCATCGCCAGCGGTTCCGCGACGTCGAAGCTCATGGCGCATCCTCCTCTGGGGCCAGTCGGGGCGACGGCGAATTCTCGCGGGGGGATCATAGCACCGTCCCGGCGCTCCATCAACGTAAGCCGGCTTCCGGCGCGCTTTCGCCTTGACACCGAGAGTGGTGGTGGTAGGTTTCCCCTACCCGCGGGCTGGGAGGCACCGGGGGGGTGTGCACGCATCCGGGGGCCGACGCTCTGCACTCCGGACGGCTGGAGGTCCGGCGGGCCAAGCAGGAGCCGGACTGAATCTCTTACCCACAGGAGACGTGGCCATGGGACAACTGGACGGAAAGGTAGCCATTGTGACGGGGGCAGCCGTTGGCATCGGCCGCACCCTCGCGGTGACGTTTGGACGGGAAGGCGCCAAGGTGGTCGTGAACTGCTCGAAGTCTCGGGCGGAGGCCGAAGAGACGGCCGCCCTGGTAAAGAAGGCCGGCGCGGAGGCTCTGCTGATCCAGGCGGACGTCTCCCAGGACGCCCAGGCAAGGGCCCTGGTCGCCCAGACCCTGGAGCGCTTCGGCCGCGTCGACATCCTGGTCAACAACGCCGGGATCACCGCCTTCGTGGACTTCCCCGATCTGGACGGCCTGACGGACGACGTGTGGGATCGCCTCTACCGCGTCAACGTCAAGGGGACCTTTTTCTGCTGCCGCGCGGTAGTGGCCCCCATGAAGAAGCAGGGCCACGGCCGGATCATCAACCTGGCGTCGGTCGCCGGCCTCGCTCCCCAGGGCAGCTCCATCGCCTACTGCACCTCCAAGGCGGCGGTCATTCATCTGAGCAAGTGCCTGGCCAAGACGCTCGGGCCGGAGATCCGGGTGAACGTCATCGCCCCCGGCTTCATCGCGGAGACCCGCTGGAACGTGGGCCGGCCCAACCTGGAGGCCACCGTCGCCAAGGCGGCGCAGGTCGCGCCGCTCCGGCGGGTGGGCAAGCCGGAAGACATTGCCGATGCCGCCCTCTTCCTCGCCACCCGCGGCGACTTCATGACGGGCGACGTCATGGTGGTGGACGGCGGGCGCATCCTGGGCTAGGAGTTCAACCGCCAAGACGCCAAAAGAGAACCTCTTCCTCGTTGGCGCCCTTGGCGTCTTGGTGGTTCCCGGTCCCGGCGGCCTCGGATTCTCCTCAGGTTGGGACAATTCGCATTCCGGGCTCGAATCAATCCCGTTCGGGTGATACAGTAAAAGTTTGCACGATGCTTGGCCCGCACGCTGCGGGCGTGCCATCGGGGTGAGCGGGCGGTCCGCTTGCCTAGACCGTTCGGCGATGGCGGTTGGCGCCCGCATCCCTTTCCAGCTCGAAGCGCGGTCGCCCCCCTTCCGAATCCACACGGAGGATTGTCCGTATGGAGGGTAACGTGGAGCAGCACGGCTCGGAGACCCTGCGCACCCTGCCCGGTGACGACGTCCGGCAGATCATGTGGCGCTTGACCGATCGGTATGATCTCCAGATGCTCGTCCAGTCCGCACGCGCCGTGGCGCGGGGACCCGTGGCCCGGCTGGTCGCGGAGGGCGGGCGCAACTCGCACGAGTGGACCGAGCAGAAGGCCCAACTCCTGCGGGCCTTCGACGAGTCGGGGATCACGGCGGCAAACATGGATCCTGCCCAGGGCGGGTTCATCGAAGGGCCCAAGAACTTCACCCTGGCCCTGGTCGCCTTCGAGTTGTCCTGGGTGGATGCCGGGGCGGCCACCTGCAGCCTGGCGGGCAATCTGGCCCTGGCCCCGATCCATGAGCGCGGGACGCCGGAGCAGCGAGACGCCTACATGCGGCGGGCCGTACCGCCCCAGCCGGGTGAGGACCGCCAGGTCTGGCGGGGGGCCTTCAGCCTCACCGAGCCTTTGCCGTACGTGGGGGTCGAGACCAGCCTGCTGGGCGGGAAGGTCCGGATCGTCGAGTGGGAGGAGGGCAAGGAGCCGATCCTCCAGGTGGAGAAAAGGGGCCGCTTCATCACCAACATGGGCTTCGCCAACTTCGTGACTGCCGCCGTGGATTCGGCCGACGATCAGATCAAGGGCAGCTGCATTGTGATCCTGGAGCAGACCGACCCCGGCCTCTTCGACCGCGGGACCCCCGCCCGGAAACTCGTCCACCAGCTCTCCTCGACCCGGGACCCGGTCTTCAGTCTCCGCGTCCCGGCCGGCCGGATCGTCGGGGGCTACACGGTCAAGGACGGCGTCATCGTCCCCCGCTACAGCCACAGCGACATCATCGAGGCGGTCTTCCGCCGCACCCGGGTCACCGTGGGGTTGATGACCTCGGCCAAGCTGCTCTCCGCCGTGGAGCCGGTCATCCGCTACCAGCGCGGGCGCTTCCGCGGCGGCGAGACCATCGCCCCGGGGTCGCCCCGCTACGAGTTGGGGCTCCAGCAGAAGGAGGACGCCCTCCATCGGCTGGTGGATGTCTGGGCCACCGGCGAGGCCGGGGCCTCCCTCGGGTTCGCCGCGGCGCGCCTCTTCGACGAGCTGGATCCCCTGGAGCGACGGAAAGACGAGGCGTTCGCCGCGCAGGGCATCGGGAATGGAACGGCCCAGCTCCGGCCCCTCCGGCGGGCCCAGAAGGACACCCTGGAGTTCCTGGCCCAGGCCGCTCTCCTCGAGGCGCAGCGGGACGGAGTGCGGTACGAGGCGCTCCAGGCCGACCCCCTGGTGCAGTTCTCCGCCCTCGACGCCCTCGCCAACGTCCTCTGCCCCGCCGTGAAGCTCTGGAACACGGGCCACGGCGCCACCATGATGCGCGAGGCGGTGAGCCTGATGGGCGGCTACGGGATCATGGAGGATTGCCCGGGCTTCCTCGGCCAGAAGTGGATGGACGCGCAGCTCGAGGCGACCTACGAGGGGCCCGAGGCCGTCCAGCGGCGGCAGCTCACCGTCACCATGACGAGCGAGCTGTTCCTGGCCCAGTTCGAGGGCTGGATCGCCGAGATGCGGGAGGTCGCCGCCCGGCGGCCCGGCACCGGCGCCTGCGCGCTGGCCACGGCGATGCGGCTCTGGATCTGGTCGCTCGACCATCTCCAGAAGGCATGCGACGCGGAGGGCGGCAAGCTCTTCCACGGGAACCGCCAGGGCGTGACCTTCCCGCTCGCCGATGCGCTCTGCTGGCTGCTCGCCTCGCGCTACCAGATCCTGGACCTCCTCGAGCTGGAGCGGAAGGGCCCCGAGAGCCCGGTCGTGGCCGAGGGCCTGCCGGGACTCCTCGCCTTCTACACCGACCTCTGCCACGTCCAGGCCGGCCGCGCCGCCGGCGAGGTCGGGCGGATCTGCGCCGAACTCGTCTACGGCTACAACCGGCATCCGGCGTGGGACGGGGGGGCGGGGTGCGGCCCGGACGCCTCTGATCCGCTGGCCGGCTTCGGGGCCGACGCCTCGGCGTCCACCATGCCCGTCGGCCCCAAGGCGGGCCCCTGCGTTTGCTTCGACGGGCTCGAGCCGTTCGCGTGCCTGCGGCTGAAACTCGACGGCTGTCTCACGGGCGTGCGGCTGGCCAAGGACCGGGCGGCGACCGCGCTCACCAAGGTCATGATCCCCGAGGCGCTCGACTATCCCGTGTGAGACGAAGGATCTTGCACGAGTAGAAATGGAAAATAGTCAATGAAGAACCGGTCACTGAGGGGCTTCGTGATGCGCCGCCAACCTCTGGTGGTGCCGTTTCCCGACCTGGCCGGTTTTGCATTGTCGGTTTGCGAGTTTTAGAATGCACGGAGTGGAGGCGGCCGCGGTGGACCGCCAGACCCTGGACGTGGACATCGTCTGCGTCGGATTCGGTCCGGCCACGGGCGGGTTCCTCACCACCCTCTCGCGGGGCCTCGCGGGACCGGACGGGACGCCCCTGGTCGAGAGCCGGGTGATGCCGGGGATGCCGCCCCAGGTCATCTGCTACGAGCGGGCGGATGACATCGCCTTCGGCGTCTCCGGCGTGGTCACGCGCGCCCGTGGCATCCGCGCGAGCTTCCCCGACCTGGACCCGACCCAGATTCCCCTGGCCGCCCCGGTCACGCACGAACGGGTGGTCTATCTCCTCGACCCCATCGGCGCCAGCCGGCGCTCGGCGACCCTGCGGCTGGCCGACCGGCTCATCCGGGGACTCCGCGGGATCCTGCCGTACGAGCACGAGGCCCTGCGGCTGCCCTACATCCCGCCCTTCCTCCGCAAGCACGGCGGCCTCCTCCTCTCCCTCGGCCAGTTCACGCAATGGGTCGGCGGGCAGGTGATGGGATCCGGCCTGGTCCAGATCTGGCCCGGGATGCCGGCCGCCCAGCCGCTCTTCGGGGACGGCACGGTCGGCGGCGTGCGCCTCCTGGATCAGGGGGTGGACCGGCAGGGGAACCCCGACGCAGGCTTCATGCCGGGCATGGACATCCGAGCAGCCCTCATCGTGGTGGGCGACGGGCCGGCGGGCCCCATCGGGCGGCAGATCGACGAGCGCTTCGGCCTGCCGCCGGGGCACCATCGGCGCGAGTGGGCCGTCGGCGCCAAGATGGTCGTGGACCTCGCCGAGGACTGTGCGCTCACGCCGGGCACCGTCCTGCACACCTTCGGCTTTCCCGAGCCCGAGATCTTCGGCTTCCTCTACGTCTATCCGGGGCGCGTGGCCTCGCTCGGCATCTTCGTCCCCTCCTGGTTCGACAGCCCCGTGCGCACCTCGTACCGGTACCTGCAGCACTGGATGCTGCACCCCTATCTCTGGCGGCACCTCCAGGGTGGACGCCTCCGATCCTGGGGGGCCAAGACGCTCCTTGAGTCGGGGCGCCTCGGCGAGCCGTACCTGGCGGGCAACGGCTACGTCCGGATCGGCGAGGGGTCCGGCAGCACCAACGTCCTGACCGGCTCCGGCGTAGACGAGGCCTGGACCACCGGCGCCCAGGCCGCCGAGGGGATCCTGGAACTCCTCAAGGCGGGGCAGCCCTTCACGAAAGAGAACCTCGAGCGGGCCTACGTCGCACGCCGCCGCGCGAGCTGGGTGGAGACGGAGGCCCGGGTGGCGGAGCGGGCGCGCGACGGTTTCCAGCGCGGGGTCGTCCCGGGCCTCGTCGGGATGGCACTCGCCGGCCTCAGCGGCGGCCGGCTGGCCGTGCCGGGCAATTCGCTGCCGCCCCACCGGCGCGTCGTGAGCGCCGAGTCCTACTACGCGGGGAAGATCCCGGCCGAGGAGATCGCGAAGCTGCGCGCGGAGTCCGCCGCCCGCAAGGTCGCCTGGCACGACGCCCTGATGGAGCGCGCCGGCTGGCCGGCCGTCCCGTACGACGGGCAGCTCCTGGTGACCCACCAGGACGCCCTCCTCATGGGCGGCAAGGTCCAGGCGCCTGCCGGGTATGCGGATCACGTCGTCTTCCTCTACCCGAACCTGTGCGAGGCCTGCGGGACGAAGATCTGCATCGAGGTCTGCTCCGGCCAGGCCATCACGCCCGGCGAGCAGGGAGTCCCGGCCTTCGACCGCGAGAAGTGCGTGCACTGCGGCGCCTGCGTCTGGAACTGCGCGCAGGAGAACCCGTCGGACCCCGAGCGGGGTCTCATCGAGTTCCGGGCGGGCACCGGCGGGCTCCATTCGGCGGAGAACTAACCAGGAGGCGTGAACCGCCAAGACGCCAAGGTCGCCAAGCGGAACGGCCTTTCTCCCCAAGACTGGGTACCGCGGGCGGGACCACACGGGCTCTCGCTGGGTCTTGTTCTTGAGAGGCTGGACTCCCTCGATTTTGGCGCGCTTGGCGTCTTGGCGGTTGATCTTTCGGAGGTGAATTCATGGGCGAACACTACCACGTCGTCGTCTGCGGCGGCATCGTTCCCGACCCGCTGCAGACCCTGGAGCCGATCGCGGGGCCCGCGGGCCCGGCCCTCAAGAACGAACTGATGTTGCCGGCGGTGCTGGATCCCTGGGCGGGGCACGCCCTCTACGAGGCCGCGCACCTCGCCAAGGCGAGGCCGGGCAGCAGGGTCTGGCTGGTCAGCATCGGGCCGAAGGCCAAGCTCCAGCAGGTGATGATGACGGTGGCGCAGAAGGCGCCGTTTGATCTGGTGGCGCTGGACGGCGCCGCGGGAGGCTTCACCGAGTCCGCCGAGGTGGCCGCGCACCTGGCGGAGGCCATCCAGGCCATCCCGGGGCTGGACCGCTCGCGGCTCCTCGTCTTCGGCGGCTGGGAGTCGGCCTCGCGGGGGGCCGGCAGCACGCTCACGCAGGTGGGCGAGCGGCTCGGGATCCTGGACCAGTTCCAGGGTGTGGACCAGCTCGCCGTGGGGGGCGACGGTTCGCTCAGAATCCTGGAGCGCGTCGAGGGCGGCATCCACCAGGTCTCGGTCTGCGCGGGACCCCCCGCCGTCCTGGGCTGGGCGACGGGGAACCTCCCCGAGCCGCCCAACAACTCGCAGGTGGGCATGGCCAACATACGGGCCGTCATGCCGGCCCTCCAGCGGGCGAAGCCCGCCAAGATCGGGGCCGAGGGCGTCACCTTCGCCAACGTCGTACTGCCCAAGCAGCGGCGTGAGACCCGGATCGTCAGGGATCGCACGCCGGACGAGATTGCTCGCGAGATCGTTGCCTGGATAGCCAACGAATGAGACGTGAGGCAGGGGCTCACGCCGGGTCGGAGTCACGCAGCCTGTATCAGGAGAAGCCATGGAAACCATCCTCGTGCTCGTGCACACCGAAGCGGACGGGGCGCTAGCTAAGCCGGCTCGCGAGGCGCTCGCCGCCGGCAGCACGCTGGCTGAGGCGCTCGGGGGCGCGTCCCTTGCCGTGGGGCTGGTGGGGGCAGAGGTCCAGGGCGCCGCCGACAGCATCGCGAGCTGCGGGGCCGCGCGCTTCCTGGGCGTCGCGGGGCCCGAGTTCGACCAGTCGCGATACGCGACGGATGCGCTCGCGGCCGAGGCCCTCTGCCGGCGGGCGGGCGCCACGCTGATCATCGCCCCCGGGACCTCGCGCTGGTCGCGCGCGCTGCCGGGCGCGGCCCACAGGCTGGGCGGACGCGCCGACACCCATGTCGCCGAAATCGCGGTCCTGGATCAGACCCCCTCGGTCACGCGGTGGTACTACCGTCAGCGCATCGAGGCCACCACCCGGCGGGCGCAGCGCCCGTGGATGATTCTGCTCGACCCGGGCAGCGGGGCTGCGTGGGAGGGGGAGGCCGGGACGGCCGCCGTCGAACCGGTGAGCGTGGTGCCGCCGGGCGGAGACGTTCGCACGACCGTCATCGGGATCCAGGCCCCGCCGGCCGATGCCCAGACCATTCGGCCCGACGCCGAACTCCTCTTCGTGGCCGGCGCCGGCTGGACGAAGGTCCAGGCCGACGGCAAGGCACATCCGGCCGAGGCCGCGGACTTGAT
The DNA here is from genome assembly GCA_041489335.1 of Methylomirabilia bacterium. Taxonomy (GTDB): domain Bacteria; phylum Methylomirabilota; class Methylomirabilia; order Methylomirabilales; family 2-02-FULL-66-22; genus 2-02-FULL-66-22. The sequence goes on along the minus strand of JBGPQZ010000025.1, from coordinate 3,982 downwards.
CCTGGACTTCCTCCGGAAGACACAGGCGTCCTTGGGCGGGAGCAAATCGCTGGTGGATCTCTCGGGCGAGGGCCAGGCGGTCCTGCCCTTCATGACCCACCTCAATCAGGTCGGCCAGACGGGCTCCACGCCGCGGCATCCCAAGGGGCTGACCGCCTGCTGCCACGGGGAAGAGCCGCACACCGTCGGCTGGCGGTTCATCAACGAGCGCCGTGCGATCAACCTGGATCCGAACTGCGGCTGGGCGCGCGGCAAGGCGGATGTCCTCTACGTGGCCAACGCCTTCGAGGTCATGGCCAAGGTCAACGCCTTGCTGGCTGAACGGGGAACGAAGGCGTAGCGCGCATCCGAGCGCGGGCCTCAATAAAAAAAGCCACCCGGCCGATGCGCTGGCCGGGTGGCTTTTTTGGATGGATCTGGGCCCGGCGGGAACAGCCGCGCTAGTGCGCGCCGCCCTGTGCCCGGGTCGGCAGGTAGCGCAGCAACGCCCGCACGGCCTCCAGGGCGGCGTCGGCATCCTCCCGCGTCACGCCGAGCCGCTGGCGGCCCGCGCGCCCCGGGTGAATCAGCGCGGCGAAGGCCTCGAGTGCCTGGCCGGGGCGGACCGTCTCCGGGCCGAGGATCCCGCGCGCCACCGCGGCGGCAACCAGGTCGGCCAGACTGTGCCGGCCGCGACCGGCGCGCCTCTCGGCGCGCGGCAACGCTTCAGGCGCGCGCAAGACTTCCGCCAGCACGGCCTCCAGGATCCCTCCGCACAGGACCACGCAGCTCTTCCACCCCCGCACCTGGCAGACGTCCTGCTCCTCGTGCCAGTCCGCGGCCAGGCGCTGTCGGAGCGCGGGGTCCCGAATGAACCAGAAGGCGTTGTGTGGACCTGCCTCCGCCCGGGCGCGGCGCGGCGCCCTTCCCCCGGCTGTCCCGGCCAGGAGCACATCCGGAGGGAAGTGCGTCAGGACATGCGCCCGCACGTAGCGGCGCAGATCCCGCTCCGCGACGAGATCCTCCACGTCGATCGGGACGCCGACGGTCCATTCCCGCTCCGCGAAGGCGCTCCCGCCGCCCCACCAGTGGCTCAGCCGGATCAACTGCCGGAGGAGGCGTGAGCGCTCTGCCGTGAGGTGGAGCGCCGCCTCCACCTCCTGGCTCCCCACCCATTCGGTGCGCGGATCCGTTCGAGAGCGATCCCGCACGTATTCCAGGTACCGAACCAGGAGCCCCTCGGACTCCTCTCCCTGCGTGGTGAGGAGGACGCCGAGGAACGTGAGACGATAGCAGTCCTCCCCCTCCTCCTCGCATTCCCGGACGATGCTGTCGCCCAGCCCCAGGAGGAGCCTCTCGACCTCGACCTTTCCGAACTGCTGGTGGGCCAGACGGCACGGAACCCACTCGTTCTGGTCCCGGTAGTATTCCCACAGTCGGTCCAGGAAACCGCGCTGGGTCTCGGTCAGTCGCCCTCGCAGGATCTCCAGGTCGCTACTACTCGATTCAGCCATCAAACTGCTCCTCGGCTCCGCGCGGCAGAGAGGGCCCTCGATCTCCGGGAAATTTTCTCACAGGACCAGCCGGCCGTCCCCCAGCTTGCCCCCGGGGGCCAGTCGGGTCAGAACGGTTTCGAGCGTCGCCTGCTGCTCTGCCGTGAGGCTCGCAAAGGTGAGCCCGCTCTCGTAGCGCAGGACCCGGTCACGCGTGGCGACCTCTTCCGTGCCGACCACGGCGCTCCGCACCACGCGAACCGGCAGGACCAGGCCGCCCAGGCTCTGGGGAAACTCCAGCGTGCAGGCGAAGCCCGGGCGAAGCAGATTGGCGTGCTCGATCCTGGCGCCGGTGGCGCTGAGGTCGAGCACGCGAGCCTCCAGGGTAGCCCGGACACGGCCGCCCGGCCGGCCCGGAACAACCACGCGTTGCCTGTGACGCCGCTCTGGCATCTTGGTCACGCCCTCCCCTCAACCCGCGCGGCCCGTTGCACGGAACGCCCGACCGCCCGCGGTGCCAGGGTCGTCTCATCTTCCGCAAGTCCGGTGAAGCTTATGCGGCCTGCGTCTCTCCTGTCAAGGCTTCTCGGCGCCCGACGCGCATAGTGACGTCAGGCGCCCTCGAATCCGGGCCCGAGGGGGCGTGCCAATCGCGGGCCCGCGCCGGCCGGACAGGCTGTCCCCGTCCCTCCTGTCAACCTGACATCGGGCAAAGAGAGCCGGGAGGTACCCGCACCGCGCCGTCATCGTACCTGGCGAGTGTGCCCTCTCGATGAGGGGCATTAGTCATCGAGTATTCTCTCAGATATCCGGCACGTTTTGAGGGGCAGGGTCAGCCCGTTCACAAGATTTCGCGGAGGGGAGCCTTTGTGTCTTGAATCGGCACGGTTATTGCTATACATTGTGGGTGCAGGCGGCCTTCGGCCCCTTTCGCAAGGCGCGAGAGGGTCGGAGATGCGCCGACCGGTGAGGTTGAACATGATTACCGCCGATCGCGGACAGTCCTGGCACTCCACCATCGTATGGCTCCTCCTCGGGCTCTGCCTCATGGCGTGGGCCTCGGGCGCGCCGGGGACCTCCCCGGCCCTGGCCGATGATTCCGACGAGCTCTTTTCCCCCTTCAACGTCGTTGCCCGGGTCACGCCTCCGCCTGACACAGCCACGGCCCTCCGATATGGGACGGGAGGCCCTGTCGACAGGCAGGCCGCCTACCAAGAGTTGCTGCGCACTGCCGTTCTCTCGATCAAGCAGGGGGACTACGCCACGGCCATCACCCTGCTCGAGCCCTATCACTGGAACGACGACTTCCTGACGCTCCACGCCCTCGGCGTGGCGTATGTTCGCACGGCCCGCAATCAGGCGGCCTACGACGTCCTGCTCCGCGCCCATGCGCTCAGGCCCGGCGCCGCCGCCCCGCTCCTCCCCGCCGCCCTCGCCTGCGCCAGGATCGCCCGGCGCTGTGACGACTACCGCCGGCTCGCCCTCGAGTACAAGGCGCTGGGCGGGAAGTTCACCCGCTTCGCCGACAAGATCGCCAATCACCTGCCCTTCACGCTGAGCTTCACTCGACGGTCCTAGCCCCATCCCACTCGGCGCCAGCGCGCCGCCGCCTCCGCTTGAGTCCAACGCGCAACGCCGCGCACCGCGGGGAGCCCTTGACATCCCCAGGTCCATTGCGTAGGCTGCTCGCCGGATGGATGCCCACCCGTGTGATCGGCTCGCCAGGGGCACGAGGCGGCCGGTCGAGGCCGGGCTGTGAACGCATCGGAACGAAGCGAGGTCGCGATGGCTGACGACGTGAAGACCCTGCACCACATGCTCACAACCTGGAACGCCTTTGCCGCGCCGGCCGTCATCCCACCGCAACTCCTGCGGACCCTGGGGGACTACCTGGTCAGCTTCCTCAAGTCGGCGGAGGGGGAGAAGTTTCTTCGCGCGCTCGGCTACGTCCGCGCCGAGGTCGCGTCCAAGCAGGCCTGACGTTTCGCGCCCACCCCATTGACCAGGGTTCCCGACTCGGGTAGCATCGCCCCCTCATGACACCCCGCGTCTGCCGAGTGGTCATCGGCCTCGCCGCAGCCGTCCCGGCGGCAGGGTGATCCGCCAGCGGATTCGGGACGTCGGCGATCCGGCGGCGATGCGCGAGGTGGACGACCGCTTTCTGGCGGCGATCATCAGGGAGGGCGGTTCGCAGTTCGGTCGCTCCAACGCCGGTGATGCCGAAGACGGCGAGCGCGGTGGCAAGACCCGCATCGGGCAGCTTGAAGGTCATACCTTTCATCACATCGCCCCACGAGAAGTATTGCGGCATGCGCGTGAGCACGATTGCCGAAAGCAGAGTGATAAGGGTGAACAGACTGACCTTGATCATGGCCAGGCGCTCGATGCGCCGATAAGCCCCGCCGAGCAACAGCACCAGGGTCAGCACGAAAAACGCGAGCACCCACCAGATCACGTCGATGCCGGTGATCAACTTCATCGCCTGTGATACGCCGATAAACATTGCGCAG